>NZ_JAQOSR010000235.1:0-10433 GCF_046718885.1 Bradyrhizobium sp. UFLA01-814
ATCTCGCGCAGCAGATCGGCATCAGGGGTCTTCTCCACGAGCGTGCGGAGGTTCATCATCTCATCGGTCATCGGTGGATTATGGCGCGACAGACAGGATGAGAGCGGCGCGTCAATCAAGATGAGACGAGGCGGCCGAGTCAGGAGATAATTGACGCTGGCCGCTGGTTTGGCAAGGTTTGATTGACGCTGCGCGACAATCAAGCTGCGGTGCCAGCGTCAATCACCGCTTTGTCGACTTCGTTTGGAGTGGCGTGAACGGGCGGCCGGCCTGGACCGCGCTTGCGATCGAGGGCAACTTTTCGACGGTAGCTCTCGACGTTCATCTCGAGGATCGTGGCGTGGTGCACCAGGCGATCGATCGCCGCCAGCGTCATTGCCTGATCGGGGAAGATACGCCCCCACTCTCCGAACGGCTGATTGGCCGTGATCAGCAGCGAGCGTCGCTCATAGCGGGCGGAGATCAGCTCGAACAGTACGCTGGTTTCCGCCTGATCCTTGCTCACATATGTGATGTCGTCGAGGATCAGGAGGTCGTAGCGGTCAAGTTTGGCGATGGCGGACTCCAGCGCCAGCTCGCGCCGCGCTACCTGCAGCCGCTGCACGAGATCGGTGGTGCGTGCGAAGAGAACGCGCCAACCGTCCTCGACGAGAGCCAGGCCGATCGCTGCGCCGAGATGGGTCTTGCCCCCGCCGGGTGGACCGAACAGCAGCAGATTGGCGCCGGTCTTCAACCAGACGTCGCCGGCAGCGAGGGCCATCGCCTGTGCCTTTGACAGCATCGGCACGCTCTCGAAGTCGAAGGTGGCGAGCGTCTTGCCGGCGGGCAAACGCGCTTCCACCATATGCCGCTCGATACGACGGCGGGTACGATCAGCGGCCTCATGCTCGGCAAGGGCCGCGAGGAAGCGGGCGGCGGGCCAGCCTTCCTTGTCCGACTGTGCGGCGAGCTTCGGCCAGATCGCCTTGACGCCGGGCAGGCGCAACTCATTGAGCAGCAGCTCGACGCGGGCGGCATCGATGGAGGTAGCTCCGCTGGTCATGCTGCTCCTCCCAGGTTCGAGTGGGCCGACACGATGCTGACGGAGGCCAGCTCATCGTAGACGTCGAGCGACGCCAGCTTGACGGCGACACTCGGGATCGAGGCCGCCTCGGGTCGGAAGCGATCGCGCAATGCCGCAAGATCGGGTAACCGTCCGGCATCGAGAGCGGTCGCGATCGCCTCGGCGAGCTCGGCTTCGCAGGCTCGCTCATGGGCCAGAGCCAGAAGCTCGACCGTCACCTTGCAGGCGCGCCGGTCGTCGCCATGCTGCCGCAAGGTCTCGAAGAGGCGCTTGTAAGCCGCGCGCGGGAAGAGCTGATCGCGATAGACGAGATTGACGAGATTGACGAGCGCCATCGGCTTGCGCCGCAGGGCATGGATGACGTGCCGATAATCAACGACATGCCCGCCGTGGTTCTCCGACACAGGCCGCCCGCGCCGCAGCGTCCCGACCGGCGTGACGCCGAGGAAGCATTCGAGCCGGTCGTCGAAGATGCGCACACGCAGGCGATGGCCAATCAGTCTTGAAGGAACGGTGTAGAACACGCGTCTCAAAATGAAGCCGCCCGACGACGTCACCGGGATCACCTTCTCCTCGAAGTCGGTCGTGCGACCTTTCGGCAGTTGCGCCAGTGCTTCCTTCTCGAGCGCGATCCGCTTGGCAAGGTTGGCGTTGCGCCGGCCGACAATCTCGTCGACAAAAGCCCGGTAGGCATCGAGACTGGCGAAGTCGCGCGTGCCCCGCAGCAACAGCGCATCCTCCAGCGCTCGCTTGAGGTGACCGTGCGCACTCTCGATCGAGCCATTCTCGTGTGCGATGCCTGCATTGTTGCGCGTTGGTGCCATGCCGTAGTGACCCATCAATGCGGCGTAGCGCTGTGTCAGATCCTCCCGCGTGTCGGCCGCCAGATTGCGGAATGCTGCCGACAGGCTGTCGCTGCGATGCTCCCGTGGCACGCCGCCAAGCGCCCACAGGGCGTTCTGCAAGCCCTCGGCCAGGGCGACAAAGCTTTCGCCGCCGAGCACTACATGGGCATGCTCGAAGCCGGAGAACGCCAGCCGGAAGTGATAGAGCCGGTGATCGAGCGTCTCACCAGCAATGGCAATGCCGAGCGCACTTGTATCCGTAAAGTCGGACAGGCCCAGACGGCCGGGCTCGTGCTCCTGGCGGAAGATCACGTCCTGTTCAGGGCCGTTGAGCGCCCGCCAGGCATTGATGCGCCGCTCCAGCGTGCGTCGGATGTTGGGGTTGAGGTCGGGATGCCGTCGGCGCAGCTCGTCCAGCACACCGATCACGCGGATGCCGGGCGCAGCCTTCAGGATCGGAACGATCTCGGCGTCCCAATAGGCCACGAGCGGATCGGACCGTCGCCGGCCCCTCGGCGCTTTCTTCTGCGATGGCAGGCGCAAATCGTCCTCGATCCGATACGCACTCGCTTTCGAGAACCCCGCCTTGGCCGCGGCGGCCTCAGGGGACAAAGTCAGTCGGTAGTTCATGTACAGCCTCATCTGGTGGTCGGTGATGTGAAGGCCAGGCAAGGCGTCGATTCCCTCTTGTCGAGACGAATCAACAGCTTGCACCAGCCGCACCCGGCCGCCAGACGGGTCCGAAAAGCGCGACGCCGATGGGGACGGTCCTCCGGTCGGGCTACGCCCTCCCTTCGGTCCGTCCCCATCGGCGCAGTCTCATCCTGTTTGTCGCTGAGGTCTCACCTTGGTCGCCGCGCCGCAGTGGTTCCTCGAATCAGGTTGGTGTCAGCAACCCGACCCTACCGGCGAACTGCCGGTGACCACCGCAAAGCCGCCCGCCCGCTACGGCGCCATGGGAGGGCGCGCGTGCGGACGGCTTTGCTCTACCGAGCTACACCATCACCGGGGACACGACCCTGCCGGTACGCTCCTGACCTTAGCCGTATCCATTCGGCGTAAGCTGCATGGTCGAGTGGTTAGCGCCTGAGCAGCGTCGGTTTTCTTTGTAGAGCTTGATGAGCTCGATCAGGTTTTCGATGCCGAAGTTCGCTTGAACGCCATCTTCTTCGATGCATAGACCCAGATGAACTCGGTCTCCATTTCTAGCGATGTCGCGCAGCCGATCTTCGTCCTCACCGACGTCCTTCGCGACCTGGGGGATGGTGGTGACGTGATAAACCTTGTTGACGGTCATGCCGCTCGAGCAGAGATCGCTGATAACGGCGTCCAATTCCAGGGCAGCGGTTCGTCCAGCCGATGTGGGCGAAGACGTCGGCCAGCCCAGCCCGCAGATCAACGCCGTTCATTTTGGCCGAACGATCAGACTGTACATGGCTGCAGCACGCCGTCATCCGCGATCGGATCCACAGAAGAGCCAGCATTTCCGGCCAAGAGCGATGCCCCTTAGCCCCGTTCGGTGGCATTGTTCGAGATGTACACACGTCCGTCCTCAAGGAAGAGGGTGAAGCTCGTCCAGAGCTTCAGGATGTAGTTGAACGCCTTGGCGAGGACATGTCCACGGGACCTGGCGAGCTGTTCTCGCATGTGAATCTGAAGGTCCTCGACTAAGGGCCGATTCGGCGCCTATGGGCAGAAGGCGCTCCTCGGCGCTCTTGCCATTAATGGAACGCTCGATCTCGAACAGCGCATCGATCCGGCGCACCGCCTCGACGGCGATCGGAGAGAGGGCGATTTCCATTTGCCGGTGCTTTACGCCGCGCAGTCTCTTCGATGTATCGCTCCGGCGAGGACCGCCTTGCGCGGTATGATGACGGATGGAGACATAGGCGTATGACTGACCATACGTCTATTTCGAAAGTCTCCCGATTGGAAGTGGTCTCGACGGGCGCTAGACGCCGTTGGACATTGGAAGAAAAGCAGCGGATCGTCGCCGAGAGTTATGGCGGGCCACGATTGGTGTCGGTGACGGCGCGGCGCAACGGGTTGTCTACGAGCCAATTGTTCACATGGCGCCGTTTGGCGCGCAATGGCCGGCTGAGCGGGGATGTCGTGCCGGCTCTTGTTCCCGTCGAGATCACACCTGCGCCGGCACGGGCATCGATCAGCACGCCGCAAACTGCGTCTTCACCCCCTGCGCAGCGCGCAAGGACTGGAATGATCGAGATCGAGTTTGGCGGCGGCTGTCGCGTGCGCGTTGACCGGGACGTCGACACCGAGGCGCTGCAGCGGGTTCTTGAACTTTTGAGACGACGATGATCCCGATCCCGAGCGGCGTCAGGGTCTGGATCGCCACTGGCCACACCGACATGCGTCGCGGCATGCAAAGCCTGGCTCTCACGGTTCAGGAGAGCTTGAAGCGCGATCCTCATGCCGGCGATCTCTACATCTTCCGGGGCCGCCGCGGCGATCTAGTCAAGATTCTCTGGCACGATGGGCTGGGCATGTCGCTCTACGCCAAGCGCCTTGACCGCGGGAGGTTCATCTAGCCGGCGGCGTCGGCCGGCGCGGTATCGATCTCAGCGGCGCAGATGGCCTATATGCTCGAGGGCATCGACTGGCGGAATCCGCAATTGAGCTGGCGACCGCAGAGCGCAGGCTGAGCGAAGAAATCTGCGGTTGCCGCCATTTTTGGGGAGTCCCAACGCATCCAATCTGTGATTCACTGTGTCGCATGGATGCCGACCGCGACGCTGTTCCGGATGACGTTGCCGCCCTGAAGAAGGCGCTGGCAGTCGAGCGCGCCAAGGGCTTGGAGATTGCGGCTGAACTCGCGGTCGCCCGCGCGAAAGCGTCGGAAGACGAGGCGCTGATTGCACAGCAGAAGCTGCAGATCGCCAAGCTGAAGCATCAGATCTATGGCCAACGGTCGGAGCGTTCGGCGCGGCTGATCGAGCAGTTGGCACTGGCACTCGAAGAGCTGGAAGCTGACGCCACTGAGGACGAACTGGCGGCGGAACAGGCCGTCGCCAGGACGACGACGGTGCGGGGATTTACCCGCAAGCGCGCTGAGCGCCAGACCTTCCCCGAGCATCTGCCACGCGAACGATTGGTTATTGACCCGCCGACAGCTTGTGAATGCTGCGGCAGCAACCGTCTGCGCAAGCTCGGCGAGGACGTGACGCGGACGCTGGAAGTGGTGCCGCGCCAGTGGAAGGTGATCGAGACGGTCCGGGAGAAGTTCTCCTGCCGCGACTGCGAGAAGATCAGCCAGGCGCCGGCGCCGTTCCATGCCATCGCTCGGGGATGGGCTGGCCCGAGCCTCCTGGCCATGATCATGTTCGAGAAGTTCGGTCAGCACCAGCCGCTCAACCGCCAGGCCGAGCGCTACGCACTGGAAGGCGTGCCGATCGCACTGTCGACCATGGCGGATGCCGTTGGGGCGGTCTGTGCCTCGCTAGATCGGTTGCTGCGTCGCCTTGAGGCCCATGTGATGGCGGCCGAGCGCCTTCATGCCGATGATACGACCGTGCCGGTGCTGGCCAAGGGCAAGACCGATACGGGCCGGTTCTGGATCTACGTCCGGGACGACCGGCCGTTTGGGGGCGCGGACCCACCGGCGGCAATGTTCTACTACTCACGCGACCGCAAGGGCGAGCATCCCCAGGTGCATCTGGCCCGGTATGCCGGCATCCTGCAGGCCGACGCCTATGACGGGTACAACCAGCTCTATCTGGCGGGGCGCCAGCCCGGACCGATCCGGGAGGCTGCCTGCTGGTCGCATGGAAGGCGCCCGTTCTTCGCCATGGCCGACATCGAAGAGAATGCGCGGCGCAAGGCTGCGGGCAACAAGGAAATCCCGCTCGCTCCGATCGCAATTGAGGTCGTGCGGCGGATCGATGCGCTGTTCGAGATTGAACGCTCGATCAACGGCAAGAGCGCCGAGGAGCGCCTTCAGCCGGGACTAAACACCTAGGGCGTAGCGCTCGGCTTGGAGGTTCAAGGGCTAGCGAGTCGCGCGGAGGAATCTCCCCCCGCGCGCTCCCAAGAACCTTAGGTGAGCATCTCGACTCATACGGCTCCCAGTGTTCGGCCTCCCTTATACAGAGTGGCCAATAAGCAAACAGATCAGCCCCGAGCGGCCTTTGGCCGCTGCCGCAGGCGTTTGAACTTGCGTCGTGCCGTCGGAGGAGAAGGGCGTCGATCCGGCATAAAGTGGAATACAGCGCCGATTTGTAGAAGTGACTGTAGTGGTCGATCCAGCCGCGGATGTAAGGGTTGAACGTCCGCGCTAGGTCGTGCAGCGACTTGTAGCTTTGGGTTTGCAGTGGACACTCTCGGATTGGCTTCAGAGCCGTGGGACTAGCTGCCGGTAGATAGGACACCCCGTACAACCCACCCTGCCATTTCGCCAACCGCGGCCGGAACGCGTAGCCGAGAAAGTCGAACTGCAGGATCGCGAACTCGCCCTTACGATTGGTGTCCTTACAGTAGACCACTTTGGTCTGTTCTGGATGGAGCACCAGTCGACATTCGGCGAAGAGCCGTTCCAGGGCCTGACGCAATGCCAGAGCCCTCGCGCTCGCGTCGGCTGGGGCAGATGATGTCGCCGGCGTACCGTACGAAAATGGCTGCCCGCCAAGACGGAACGCCAGCCCTCGAGTCCAACGCCATTACAGCGCCTTCGTCCCTACTAAGAGCCGTTCTGCCCTGTGCTCTGCATTGGTACTCGCGATCTCACCGGGGTCGCCCGCTCAATCTTCTCCCTTGGCATCGGAACGACAGGTTCTCCCGTTCCATCCAAGAACCTGATCCAGAGTCACGCCGCCTATCAGCCGGTTGCCGTCTGGCCCACTCCAGGACTCCGCCCAGACTTCTCCCAGGATCAACACGGCTCCTGGTTCTGACATCATCGATACGGTTTCGACCTCTCATCGGCGGTCCGCTTTCGCTCGTCTCTCTGGACGTCACCTGACAGGATCACGTCCCGCCTTTTCCGCGACGCTCACCACCATCGCTCTTACGACAACAGCTCGCGGTGGTTTGGAACCGACTCCTGATCGCCGGTCCCGAGGGCTTTCCTCATTTCTCACATAGCTTCACACCTCCATCGCCGTTGGTGTGTTCCGGACACGATGTTGGCCGAACTTCTCGATCACGATCGTGGCCAACAGACTCAGGCCGGCCCATCCCCGTGCGACGGCATGGAAGGTGCCGCTGCCTGGCTGATCCTCTAACAGTCACGGCAAGAGAACTTGCCCCGCATCGTCTCGACCACCTTCCACTAGCGCGTTACCAATTGTTACCAATTCCGGTGTCCTCGTCACATCTTCACCAAGCTTGCGCAGACGGTTGCCGCCCGGCGGATCGATTGTGCCCTCGCTCGCGTGGGAGATGCTCGGGGAAGGTTTGGCGCTCGGGGCGTTTGCGCGTGCGAACTTCGTTCAATCTATCAAAACCAACGAAGCCGAGGCGCTGAGCAGGCCGTGTTAGCGTCGGGAGGTACGTCGGCTCGGCGCGCTCGCTCCTTCATGGGCAGCCATGCGACCTCCGTCGGATGATCGAGCAGCCAACGTGCGACGACCTTCATCTGCCGCGGCATATCTCGAGCGGTCCTCTCACCCAAATTCGCTTGGGAAGCTGGAGCATCCTCGGCGTCTCTCGACGAACGCGAATTGAAGAGCGAAGTGTGCCGCGTGGCTTTGCCTACGACGTCCCTCGTGACGTCTTGGCTGCGACGGCATTCGATGCCCCTCGCTTTGCCCATCTTGAGAGCGATTTCGGGCGTGATCACGTCGTCTGCACGGACGCCGATACGTCCGCTCTGGTACGTATTTTGAGACGATCAAGGCAAACGTGATGCCATTGCAGTGATGACAGTTGGGCGAGCTCCGCGACCGGATCCAATACCGCTGCCCTGATGACGGCCCAACGGCCTCCTACGGCGGAAAAGTCAGGCCACGATTCAATGGGTGTTCGGCCTTGGGGATACCGATTCCGACGTACCGCTTGTGGGCGAGATCGAGGATGCGATTGACCAAGTTCGAGAAGCTGTATCCGCCGGTCGTCGCAGCCCGGACGTAAGAGTGCGTATTGTTGAGTGAAGGGCAGAAGTTGATCTCCAGAACAAAGGGCCGGCCGGAGCTGTCGATCCGGAAGTCGACGCGGGCGTAGTCGCGGCCAAGGCAGGCACGGAAGGTCGCAACCGAAAGGTCCCGCAGCATCGTCGCAAGCTCGCTTCCCATTTGCGCCGGGCAAATCTTCTGCGGCTCCGCGGCCCCCATATGCTTCTTGTCTTCTAAAGTGATAAAGCGTGTTTCGCGGTCGCCGAAGTCGTGCTCAACTGGAGGCAGCACCTCGATCTCTTCGTTTCCTAGCAGGGCCACGCAGATTTCCCGCCCGTCGATGTATTCTTCCACGAGTGCATCCTGCGCATACTGCGTGACGATCATTTCGACGGCCTGCCTCAACCCGGTTGACTCGTGTACGAGTTGCAATCCCAAGCTGGTGGACTCGTAACGCGGCTTCACTACCACCGGAAATCGCAGGCCGCCTGTGCCCTCAGTGCCACGACGCATCACGCGAAAGTTCGGCGTCGACACGCCCCCATCGCGAATAAGCTTCTTGGTGATGACCTTGTCGACCTCCAGCGCAGCACCGAGCGGACCCGGTCCGGTATATGGAATGCCGGCCATCTCAAGCATCGTCGGAACTAGGCTGCAACGCCACTCGCCCTGACTTCCGTACGCCATGTTGAAGACGATCCCGGAGGGGCGGGCTTGCGGATCGGGTGGCATGAACCGCTCGAGCGTAGCGAGCAGTTCTTTATCGCCCTCGCACAGCAGCGTCTCGTGGCCGCTCTCTTGCAGTGCTGCTACCACGCTTTCGACCCCCGCCCGGTAGTACCCCAGACTAGGGTGTCCGGACGGATTGATCTCGGCCGCCTCGTTCCACACGACGGCTACCCGCATGAGCTACTCCCTGGATGTTTACCCACTGTCAATTCATCTACGCGGATTCGGTGTCGAGGAGAAAAGCTCGTCTGATCCTGAGCGTCTGCCGATGGCGGGCCGGCTGGATAGCGAGCGGATTTGCTCCCTCCAATATGTGGAAACCGAGTTACTTGTTCATAAGCAGCATGAATCCGGCCTGCATCAGCGGCAGTTCGGGGAAGCGAAGGAAGAACTCCAACTTGCCTCGGCTCACCATCCTCCACCCAGAAGGTGAAGCGTACCACCTGACAGCGTGCGACCAACGGCGCCCAGCGCGAGTGCCCCGCTGACTTGTCCAGCTCGCCACGCAGCTTAGGCCTCATCTGAATGTGACAGGCTTCGCTGTCGGCCCCCAAACGCAAACGGGAACAAAAGCCGCTGCTGCGTACTGAGCACGGCACCCACGCCAAACGCGAAGCTTCAACTGACGGGACCGTACTCAACGGTGCAGCGTCTACCGCATTGACTTGAATCGCTCGAGCAAGCTTCATTTGAACCCCTCGGCCGGAGACCGCGAGACCATCATGATCGTAATATTCTTCACCGGGTCTCAGGCAATCCGCGTGCCAACTGAGGACGTTCGGCAAGATGGGAAAACCATGTGTTTCGCCCCGCGCCGGCGGACCACCCGTACCTCAATAGTCGGGCTCTGAACATAGACGTCTTCATCCCGACATTGCTGAACACAGAAGATCGGACGATGAGAACAAGTGGACAAACTCGCTCCTCGGTAATACGCGAGCCCTTAGATCAACCTCATGAATTCATGGACACGGTCTGAGGCCGCCGTCTCAGTGTGTCGCGTTGCTAATAGCCTCTGAACCAAACACTGCAGAAGACGATGAACCGAATGGTCAAATATCGGCGGGCGCCTCACGTGTTCAAACACGAACATCTGCTCCGACTATGATATTGCATATGGCGATTACTATCGACGCGCTCGATCATCTTGGCCTGTTCCGAAGGCGAGCTTAGCAAGGTTGTGGCGGCCCGCCTCGGTATTGATCCCGATACTTGGAGACTTAAGCTCTCAACCGGCCCAACTGCTTCGCCAAGGACCCGATGTCGTCGGCCCTCTATATGGCTCGGCCTGAGCGCCATCGTGATGTGTGTCGAAAGTCGTAGTTCAAGGCGCTGGACTGGAGCCAGCCATGCTGCCGATGCGACCGCTCAGGCGGCGCTTCGCAGTCATGATGTTCATCTCGTGATGGACAATTACGCGCCCCACAAGACGCCGCCAATCCGCAACTAGCTCGCGAAGAGGCGGCTCTGGCATGTGCTTCTGACGCCAACCAGTTCTGGCTCAATCAGCTCGAACGCCTCTTTGCTCTTGTCACGGTGTGAAAGAGGAGCGGCGGCGGTCCGAGGCACCGAGTTCACGTCCTGCATCGAACATCACAATGCCAACCCAAAGCAGTTCCGATGGAGAAAATCAGCCGAGAGGCTCCTTCGCCCAATCGTAAGCGTGGCGCCGAGGCCCTTTGGATTTTTTGTGCGGAGTCTTGAGAGCACCGTTAGAAGAGTCATCTTCTG
>NZ_JAQOSR010000236.1:0-10330 GCF_046718885.1 Bradyrhizobium sp. UFLA01-814
CGCCTCCTCTTCGGTCTCGACGGCCTGATCGATCGCGCCGGCGCGAGTCTGGATGTCGGCGCCGCCGAGCTCCTGCTTGGTCAGATCCTGCCCCAGGCGCTTCACCACCGGCGGGCCGGCGACGAACATCGCGGAGCTCTTGGTCATGACAGAGTAATGCGTGGCGGCAAGCCGCGCGGCACCAAGGCCCGCGACCGAGCCGAGCCCGAGGCCGACCACCGGCACGCGTGCCAAATTGGCGGTCGTGTACCAGTACCAGCGCGTGCCGCCGACGCCGCCGGGAAGATTGGCCGCGCCCCTGGTCTCGATCGTCTTCACCGAGCCGCCGCCGCCGGAGCCCTCGATCACGCGAACGATCGGCAGGCGGAAGTCGTGCGCCATCTCCTCCGCCATCAACGGCTTGGCGGAAATCGATGCATCCGCCGAGCCGCCGCGCACGGTGAAGTCGTCGCCGACCACGACCACGGTGCGGCCGTCGACCCTGGCGCGGCCGAACACGCAGTTCGCCGGCGTCAGATGCTTGAGTTCGTTGCTCTCGTCATATTCGGCGATGCCGGAGATGGCACCGACCTCGTGGAAGCTGTTCTGGTCGACGAGCTTGTCGATACGCTCACGAACCGTGAGCCGGCCCTGGTCGCGTTGCCGCTTGACCTTGTCAACGCCTCCCATCTCCCGCGCGAACGCTTCGCGGCGGGCGAGGTCGTCGAGTTCCGGCTTCCAGTTCATTCACTGCTCCCGTCTTGAGGATTTTGTTGTTGTTATGGGCGGTCACCGGAAGCGTCTTGCGCTCGATCCGATTGCTGAAGATGTCGCCGTCGGCGCCTTCGAGCAGGCTGCCGAGCGCGGCGGCGAGTTCGACCATTTGCGGCGCGACCTCGCGATGCAGCCGCGCCTCATCATACATCGCCGAGAGCAGGCCGATCGTGGTGACCACATAGGTCTGATACTGCGGCGACCACAGCGGCACCGCGACGCCGTTGATGTGCGGGCTCCACAGGCCGCAGGCGACGACGTAGCCGTGCTCCTGCAAATGCCGGCGGTTGGCCTCGATGCGCGGCGTCAGCATCTTGGCGCTTTCGGGCAGCTCGCCTTCCATCTCCGCGATCAGCGCGTCGCCGATCGCGGGATCGAGTGCGGCCGTATAGGCGTGGCCGGCCGCGGTGGTCGCCATCGAGATGCGGCTGCCGGTGGCCTCATGCAGGCCGAGCGCGTTGGCCGCGCGGGCGAACTCCAGATAGACTAGGTGAAAGCGATCGGGGATGACGAAGCCCACCGTGCCGGGCAACTGATCGGCGACATCCTGCAGGCGCAGCCGGATCAGATTGCGCAGCTGCAGCCCCTTCATCATCGTGGTGCTCATCGCGACCGCGCTCGGGCCGATGCGATATTTCTGGTCGCGCGGCAGATAGACCAGCTGTCCCATCCGCGTCAGCGTGTGTGTCAGTCGCGACACCGTCGAACGCGGCAGGCCGCAGCGGTTCGAGATCTCGAGATTGCCGAGCCGGGCTTCGTGTCCCTCGAAGCACCGCAACACGTCAAAGGCGCGCGACACCACCTGGATGACATCGCCATCGCCTGTCTCGCTGGCGAGCATTCCCTGCCTGCTAAGCCGTTCCGAGCGCCTTCCCATCTGTTTGGCTCCATTCCGTCCTGCGGAATAAAATTCCACTTGCAGAAGAAGCTACCTCAGGCAATCTGCCGCCACAACAAAAAGCCGTTCGCCGGATGAAATTTCCGCAAGACGGTATCGGAGAGTGGAATGCCAGAGATCAAGGTTGTGACCGAAGTTGCCGGGCGCGTTTGCGCGCTTCCTGTCGAGACCGGCAGCAGCATCGGCAATGGCGACGAGATTGCGTTCGTCGAAGCGATGAAGATGGAAATACCGGTCACGTCGACGGCAGCAGGCAAAATCAAGTCGATTTTGGTCAAGATCGACGATGTCATTGCCGAAGGCCAGGCGGTCGCGATCGTCGAGACCTGAGATCCCGTCCTTGCCGTCCGGCCGCGACAATCTGTCCGGTGATGCCGCGGCCGAAATCGCCGGCTTGCGCCGGAGGTAGCGTTGCCATCGCCGGATCACGATGCAATCATCCCGCCCGGAAAAGTTTCGCACAGCGAAACAAAGGGAGGAATTATGATCCATCGGCTGATGGCGCTCGCGCCTGCCGCTCTTGCCGGCATTTCGATCTTCGCTGCCCTGCCTGCCTCGGCCGAGGACATCAAGCTGCCGCCGACCATGGCGGTGACCGCCTACGACACCGGCACCGCCGGCTTCAACATCGCGGTCGGCGTCGGCAAGATGATGAAGGACAAATACGGCACCGACGTCCGCGTGCTGCCGGCCGGCAACGACGTCGCGCGGCTCGCGCCGCTGCGCGCCAAGCGCGCGGTCTCCTCGGCGATGGGATCGGGTACCTATTTCGCGCAGGAAGGCGTGTTCGAGTTCGGCGCCAAGGAGTGGGGCCCGCAGCCGCTGCAGCTCATGCTGTCGTCGGTCGACTGCAATTGCGGCGCGCTCGGCGTGGCAGCCGATGCCGGCGTCAAGGAAATGAAGGACCTTCGCGGCAAGCGCGTCGGCTTCGTGGTCGGCTCGCCGGCGCTGAACCAGAACTCGCTCGCGATGCTGGCGTTCGGCGGCCTCACCCAGAAGGACGTCAAGATCGTCGAGTTCGCAAGCTACGGCGCGATGTGGAAAGGCCTGATCAACAATGACACCGATGCCGCGTTCGGCACCACGATCACCGGCCCCGCCAAGGAAGCCGAGACCTCGCCGCGCGGCCTGATGTGGCCGCCGCTGCCCGCCGACGACAAGGAGGGCTGGGCACGGGTGAAAAAGGTCGGCTCGTTCTTCTTCCCGCAAACCGCGACATGCGGCGCCGGCATCTCGCCGGACAAGCCGATCCAGCTCGGCAATTACCCCTATCCGATCTTCGTCGCCTATGCCGCGCAGCCGGCCGATCAGATCTATGCGATCACCAAGGCGATGATCGTCAACTACGACGCCTACAAGGATTCGGCGCCCGGCGCCGCCGGGCTCGGCGCCGACCGGCAGACCAAGAACTGGGTCGTTCCCGTGCATCCCGGCGCGGTGAAGGCGCTCAAGGAAGCCGGCCACTGGAGCGACGATCAGGAGACGCACAACAACGCGCTTTACAAGCGCCAGGAGGTGCTGGCCGCCGCCTGGACGGATTACGGCAAGTCGAACCCGCCGTCGGACGACAAGGCCTTCCTCGATGGCTGGATGAAGGCACGCGCGGCCGCACTTGCGAAAGCCAATATGCCCAACGGCTTCGAGTGAGACCCGCCAACGCGCGATGAGATCGGGTTAGTCGTCATCGCGCTTCAGCTCGTTTGAGCATGATGTTCCCGGAAAACTGCTTCGGACTTTTGCGGATCATGCTCTAGGCTATGGGCAAAAACGGACAACATTTGGGGGATGCGTAATGCCCGAGAACGCCGCGGCTGCGCCTGCGAAAAGAATCGAGTTTGAAGATCCGCATGCCGGTCTCGACAATCTGCAGGAGGCCGAGGTCACGCGCGTGCGCACCCTGCACGGCGCGTGGCGCTGGGCGCTGGTGGTCGCAACCGCCGCAACCATCCTGCTCTGCATCAACCAGCAATTCTCGCTGCGCTTCTTCATCGACTATACCCAGCTCAACACCGAATATTTCTATCTCTTGATCGCGCTGATGCTGCCCTTCACGTTCCTGATCTTCCCCGGATCGGAGCGCGCGCCGCTGAACCGCATTCCCTGGTATGATCTCGCGCTTGCCGTCGCGACCTTCGCCGCCTCGATCTGGCTGATGCTGAACGTGCGCAAGGCGGCGCAATATGGCTGGGAGTCCGACGGCGCCCCGCGGAACGTCATCATCGCCGGCCTCGTGATGTGGGTGATGCTGATGGAGGCGCTGCGCCGGACCGGCGGCTGGAGCCTCTTGCTCAGCGTGCTCCCCTTCACCGTCTATCCGCTGTTCGCCGAGGCCAGCTGGCTCGGGCCGTTCCGCGGCTCGCAGCTGACGCTCGACCAGACCACGGCCTATCACGTGCTGTCGGGCGAGAGCCTGCTCGGCATTCCGATCCAGGCCTTCGCCGACACCGTGATCGGCTTTCTGGTGTTCGGCACCGCGCTGATGATGACCGGCGCCGGAAAATTCTTCATCAACCTCGCCTTCGCGCTGTGCGGCACGTTCCGCGGCGGCGCCGCCAAGGTCTGCATCTTCGCGTCCGGCCTGCTCGGCATGATGTCGGGCTCGATCGTCTCCAACGTGCTGACCGCCGGCACCATGACGATCCCGGTCATGAAGAAGAGCGGCTTCCGCGCCTCCTATGCCGGCGCGATCGAGGCCTGCGCCTCCACCGGCGCCGTGCTGGCGCCGCCGGTCATGGGCGCCACGGCGTTCGTAATCGCGCAGTTCCTCAATATCAGCTACGCGGAGGTCGCGGTGGCCGCGATCATCCCTGCGGCGCTCTACTATGTCGGCCTGTTCATGCAGGTGGATTCCTACGCCGCGCGCCACGGGCTGAAGGGAATTCCGCGGGCCGAGCTGCCGCGGGTGATGGATACGATCAAGAACGGCTGGTACTACGTCTTCGTGATCGCGCTATTGATCGTGATGCTGCTGTATTTCAAGCGCGAAAGCCACGCGCCGTTCTACGCCACCGCGCTGCTGCTGGTGCTCAACCAGATCTTCTCCAAGGAGACCCGCTGGACGCTCGCGACGATCGGAAAATTCCTCGAGGTCAACGGCCGCACCTTCGTCGAACTGGTCGGCATCCTCGCCGGTTGCGGTCTCCTGATCGGGGCGTTCTCGATGACCGGCGTGGTCTCGAGCCTTGCCAACGATCTGTTGACGCTTGCCGGCGACAACGCGTTCCTGCTGCTCGCGATGTGCGCCTTCACCAGCCTGATCCTCGGCCTCGGGCTGACCACCACCGCCTGCTACATCTTCCTCGCCATCCTGGTCGCGCCCGCGCTGGAGAAGCTCGGGCTCAACCGGATGGCGGTGCACATGTTCATCTTCTATTGGGGCATGCTGTCGTCGATCACGCCGCCGGTCGCGATCGCCTCCTTCGCCGCCGCCGGCATTGCCGGCTCGCCCGCGATGAAGACCGGGTGGGAATCGATGTGGGTCGGCAGCATCATCTATTTCATCCCGTTCTTCTTCGTGCTGAACCCGGCGCTGGTGATGCAGGGGCCGAGCCCCTATCTCGCCGGCCTCGGCCTGATGGCGCTCGCGGCGTGCGGCACCCTGTTCATTTGCGGCGGCATCCAGGGCTACCAGGCCTTCGTCGGCGACCTCCGCGGCGCCGGTGCCCTGGAATGGCCGCTCCGGGTGCTGCTGGTGATCGGCGGCTTCGTGCTCGCGACGCCCGGCGGCGGCATCAACCCGCTGTCGCAGCTGCAGGTGTCGCTGCTCGGGCTCGCGATCCTCGCCCCGACGGTGCTGATCGCCTTGCTGCTGGTCCGCCGCCAGGCGCTGGTTCCGAACCAGTTGCGCGCGCCCTGATTGCGTTGCACAACAGGAGGCGATGAAACGATCGCCTCCTCCCGTCACCGCCACCACCACGGCCTGGTCCAGCTCGAAGCCGCCGCTGCTGCGGTTTCTGCACACGTGTTACGCAGACTTCCTGCCGGAGGCGGCCGGCGCGGTTGCCGACTACATCCCCGAGCTCGGCAAGGCCGACCCTGCGCATTTTGGCATCAGCCTGGCGACGCTCGACGGCCACGTCTACGAGGTCGGCGACACCAGGGTGCCGTTCACCATCCAGTCGATGTCGAAGCCGTTCGTGTTCGCGCTGGCGCTGGACACGCTGGGTGCCGAACGGGTGGAAAGCGTAATCGGCGTCGAGCCGTCCGGCGACCCCTTCAATTCGATCCGGCTCAATGCCGACAACCATCCCTTCAATGCGATGGTCAATGCCGGCGCGATCGCCTGCTCCGGCCTGCTCCACGCCGACAAGGGCGACGGCGCGTTCGACTATATCCGCCATGCGCTCGGCCGCTTCGCCGGCCGTGAGCTCGATGTCGACGAGGCGGTCTACGCCTCCGAGAGCGCCACCGGCGACCGCAACCGGGCGATCGGTTATCTCCTGCGCACCAACAGCGTGATCACCGAGAACGTGCCTGCGGTGCTCGACGTCTATTTCCGGCAATGCTCCATCCTGGTCACCGCGCGCGACACCGCCGTGATGGCGGCGACGCTCGCCAATCGCGGCATCAACCCGCTGACCGAGGAGCAGGTGGTGACGCCCTACGCCATCGCGCGCACGCTGTCGGTGATGACCTCGTCGGGCATGTACGACTACGCCGGCGAATGGATCTACCGCGTCGGCATCCCCGCCAAGAGCGGCGTCGGCGGCGGCATTCTGGCGGCGCTGCCGGCGCGGCTCGGGCTCGGCAGCTATTCGCCAAAACTCGACAAGCACGGCAACAGCGTGCGCGGCATCAAGGTGTGCGAGACGCTGTCGGCGCATTACGACCTGCATATGCTGAACCGCAGCGACGACGCGCGCCACAGCATCATCGCCGACTACAATATCGGCAAGAACCCGTCGCGGCGGGTGCGCCGGCCGCAGGAGCAGGAGATCCTGGCAAGGCACTTCCAGGAGGTGCGCGTGATCGAGCTGGTCGGCACCCTGTCGCTCTCCAATGTCGACTATGTCTCGCGCCGCCTCGCCGGCAGCCCGCGGCCGGAATTCGTGATTTTCGATTTGCGCCGCGTCACCGCGACGACCCGTGCGGGCGCGAGGCTGGTGGCCGAGGCCTTCCAGGAATTGGCCGAGCTCGGCGTCACCGTGATCCTCTCCGGCATCAAGCGGACCTCGCGCGAATGGGCCACGATCAGCGAATGGACCAGGCGGCTCGGCAATATCAGGGATTTCTACCTGCTCGACACCGCGATCGAGTGGGCCGAGGACCAGATCGTCTACCGCTATGGCGGCTCGATCGACTTCCTCGAGACGACAGATCTTTCCGAGCAGCCGCTGCTCGCCGGATTGAGCGAACAGGAGATCGCCGACCTCACCCCGCTCTGCACGATCAGGACCTACCAGCCCAATGAGAAGATCATCGCCGCGGGCAGCCAGGCGACCTCACTGTACTTCCTGCGCAGTGGCGTGGTCCACGTCACCCTGCCCGACGGCATCCGGCTCGCGACGCTGACCGCCGGCATGGCGTTCGGCGAGATGGCGTTGTTGGAGCCGAAGCGGATCGCGGACGTGGTCGCCGACATGTCGGCGACCACCTACGAAGTGACGATCGAGGATTTCGAGCGCTTCCGCGAGCAGCATCCGCGCGCCGGCGAGCGGATCATGCGCAACCTCGCGCAAATCCTCGCCGAACGGCTGATCCTCGCGAATGCCAAGGTCGATCTGCTGACGTCGGGATAGGTCTTGTCGTCGGAGGTTGTAAGCTCGTCTCGCTCTCGCAACCCGTCATGCCCGGGCTTGACCCGGGCATCCACGTCTTGGTCTCCCATTGACGAAAGACGTGCATGGCCGGGTCAAGCCCGGCCATGACGTATGGTAAGCCCTAGTCCAGCAAAGCTGGCAACAATGCAAGTGGAGACAGGCTCGAGTGCTCGCGCCTAGCTCACCACTTCCGTCACCGGCTGCATGTCGATCTCGAACGTCTCGAGAAATTTCGACGTCATGATGTAGAATCCGACCGAGAGCTGCAGCTCGATCAGCGCGGCCGGCGTCAGCTTCGCCGCGATCGTCTTGAAGGCCGCGTCGGTCGGCTTCTTCAGCTTGACGATCTCGTCGGTGAAGGCGAGCGCCGCGCGCTGCACCTCGTTGAAGCAGGTCGCGGACTGCCAGTCCTCGAGCGCGGCGTTCTGCTCGTCGGTGACGCCGACGTTCTTGCCGATGCGCTTGTGCGCGACGATCTCGTAGGGCGCCTCGCAGAGAATGCCGGTGCGCGTGATCGCAAGCTCGCGGACGACGGGATCGAGCTCGCCCTTGTGGCGGATCGCGCCGCCGAGCCGGCAGTACTGTTCAAAGTAGCTTGGCGAATGCGCCATCATGCGAAAGATGTTGGCGTTGCGGTTCTTGTCGAGGATCTCGCGGGTACGCGGGCTTGCCTTCGCGGGATCGGAGTAGTCGATACGGGCCATTTCCTAACCTTGATCTTGCTGTCGTTTCTGTCGGGTTCCGAAACACTAGAGCCTTTTCCGTTCCGATGAAATCGGAACGGGGCTCTAGATCCTTGTTTTGACGCGTTTTCTCCACGCGAACCGGTATCCACTTCGCTCGAAAACGCTCTGTACGGGCTGCTGTCGCAGGAGCAACACGCGCGAGTCAAATTGCCGCCGCATTCCCAGACAACCTTGTCACAGTCGATATTCGCTGAGTGGGGACTCGTCAAAAGCGAATGCTCGACGCGGGGTGTTCCGAGTAAAAAATCTGGCCGTCTTGCGCGCAATTCGCGCAACGATGAGTCACGCCCAAGTCTAGGGGAAACGCATGAAGGAAGCCACCAAGAGGGCGGCCTCGGAAGCGCTTGCGCAAATGCTGGCGGTGACGGCGATGCTCGTCATCGCCAGCTTCATCTTTTATTGGCACTGAGGCATGATCCGGAAAAGTGTGTACCGGTTTTCCGAAAGATCATGCCCAAACAGGTTATCCGCGAACTATGAGGGGCAAGAGCGAACCAGTTCAGCTTGGTCTTGCGTTCTGACTGGATCGTTCAGCCCCTCATTTCGCCTTTGCGAAATAAGGAACCAGCCGTCCCGCGAATTGCGTGAAGCGCGCCGCGACCTTGTCGCCGATGGCGAGGTCGTTGTCGCCATGGGCCATCATGCGAAAGCCCTCGTCGGCATCGACAAGCACGATGTTGTACGGCACATGCGCCCGCGTCTCCGGCGTCGCGGCGCGGCAGACCAGCGAGGTCGCATACACCGTCCCTGCCCCGCTCGCGCGATGCTCGGCAAGATCGGGCGAACCGCAGGCCGCGCAAAAGCTGCGGCGGAAATATTGCCGCGCGCCGCAGGCGTTGCAGGTCTGGTAGACGATGGCTTCCGCGCCCTTGGTCCAGTCCGCGATCGGTCCGCTCATCGCACGCGCTCCAGGAACATGCTGACATGCGACGACAGCACCCCGCCGTCGCCGTGCAGCAGCGCGACCGAGGCGTCGCGCACCTGACGATTTTCGGCGCGGCCGGTCATCTGCAGATGGGTTTCGACCAGATGCGCCATCGCACCGCCGACGCCGCAATGGCCGTAGCTGAGCAGGCCGCCATGGGTGTTGAGCGGCATTTCGCCATCCTGATTGAAATAGCCGGCGCGCACCCGCGCCGCCGCCTCGCCGCGTCCGGCAAGGCCGAGATCCTCCAGCAGCATCGCGAGCGTGATCGTGAAGCTGTCATAGACCGCGGCGTAGCGCACGTCCGAGATCGCGATGCCCGACACGTCTTTCGCCTTCGCGATCGAAATCTCGGCGCCGAGCTCGGTGAGCGCGGGCGCGGCGGTGATATGCTGATGGGTATGCGCCTGCGCACAGCCGCGGACGCGGACCCGCCGCTCGCCGGTCGGCTCGCGGCTGATCACGCAGGCCGCGCCGCCGTCCGACACCGGGCAGCAGTCGAGCAATTTGAGCGGCATCGCCACGGGCTTGGAGGCCATCACGTCGGCAACCGTGATCGGCTCGTGGAATTGCGCGCCGGGATGCGTCAGCGCGTGCTTGCGCATCAGCACCGCGAACTCGGCGAGGTCTTCCTGCGTGAGGCCGTATTCATGCATGTAGCGCGTCGCGACCAGGCCGTAATAGGCCGGGATCGTCGGCCCCAGCGTCACCTCGTAGTCGGGATGCCCGACCTGGGCCAGCGCCTGGATCGAGGCGTCGCGGCTCTGCCCGGTCAGCCGGTTCTCGCCGCCGACCACCAGCACGTGCTTTGCGACGCCGGCGTCGACAAGGTGATGCGCCAGCATGGTCATCGCAAGCCCGGTGGCGCCGCCGACCTGCACGGCGTGCGCGTAAGACGGGCGAATGCCGAAGTGCTCGGCGAATACAGTGGCCAGCATGATGTGCGGCGAGACTGTGGAGTAGCCGCACAGGATGCCGTCAATGTCGGAGCGCTTCAGCCCGGCATCCGAGATCGCAAGCTCGGCCGCCTTGCTCATCAGGTCGAGCGAGGACAAGCCCTCATGCTTGCCGTAGGACGTGAGGCCGACGCCTGTGACAAAGCTCATCTGTTCACCTCCCCTTCCAAAGGGGAGGTCGGCTTGCGCAAGCAAGCCGGGTGGGGATCTGTCTCCACACCACCCGCTCTCGCCTGTGGCTGACCCCCACCCCTGTCTCTTATACACATCTCCGAGCCCACGAGACTTAGGAT
>NZ_JAQOSR010000237.1:0-10308 GCF_046718885.1 Bradyrhizobium sp. UFLA01-814
ATCTACACTATACCATGGTCGTCGGCAGCGTCAGATGTGTATAAGAGACAGCGCTTTGCCAGTGAAACCACGCGTCATCAGCAACACCGGCTCGATCTGCCGGGTCAGGTCGCGGCGATCGCCGCGCTCGGCACGCTGGCCGGCGCGCTGATCGAAGGCGGCGCGCTCGGCTGGGGCAACCCGTTCGTGATCGCAGGCTTCGCTCTCGCCGCCGTCTTCTCCGTGCTGTTCGTCTGGCGTGAGGCGCGCGCGCCGCAGCCGATGCTGCCGCTCTCGCTGTTCCGCCACCGGATGTTTGCCCTGACCTCGCTGGTCGGCCTCTTGGTCAATGTCGCGTTCTACGGCCTGATCTTCGTGCTCAGCCTCTACTTCCAGCAGGTCAACGGGCTGTCGGCGTTCGCCACCGGCCTGGCGTTCGTGCCGATGCTCGGCGCCGTGCTGCCCGCCAACCTGATCGCACCGCGTGTCGCGGAGCGGATCGGTGCGCCGGCGACAATCGCGCTCGGTGCAACGCTCTCGGCCGCCGGATGCCTGGCGCTGCTGTTCATCGGCCCCGGCACGAGCTATCTCGCGATCTGCCTGCAATTGCTGGCCATGAGCGGCGGCCTCGGCCTGCTGGTGCCGCCCCTGACATCGGCGCTGCTCGGCAGTGCCGAGCCGCAGCATGCCGGCATCGCGGCCGGGGTGTTGAACGCGACCCGGCAGACCGGCAGCGTGCTCGGTGTCGCGCTGTTCGGCTCGATGGTCAGCCGGTCCGCGGCCTTCATCGCCGGCCTGCATGCGGCGCTCGTCATCTCCGCCGGCGTGCTGCTTGCGGCCGCTGCGCTGATCTGGATCGGTACATGGTCAGAGGCTCGGCGTTGAGACGAACTGCAGCGAGGCATCTCCGCTTTGCGCTGGCTCGATCGCCTGCATTCAATGCTTCTTCACCATGCGTGGAACCCTGCTGCAGTGCGGTTACCGTTCGTACACGAATGCGTCTGCTCTTATAGGTCCATAAAGGGGGCCTATATGTATCGCGTTCTGACCTGTCTCACTTTGGAACATGACTGGCGGCTGGTCGTCCTTGGCGGGGTGATCTGCCTGCTCGCCAGCGCTGTCGCGATCAGCCTGTTTCACCGTGCTCGCGCCGCACAGGGGCGTGCCCGCGAGATCTGGATCGGTCTCGATGCGGCGGTCGGCGGTTGCGGTATCTGGGCCACCCATTTCGTCGCCATGCTGGCGTACGATCCCGGCATCGAGGCCGGCTACAACATTCCCATCACGCTGCTGTCGCTGGTGCTCGCGGTTGCGATCCTGGCCGTCGGATTGGCGGTCGCCACGCTCGACGAACGCTGGCGGACGGTTGCGGCCGGCGGCGCGATTGTCGGCGCCGGTGTCGCGGCGATGCATTACACCGGCATGCTCGGGCTGGAGCTGCCCGCGCGCATCGTCTGGTCGCCCGGCATCGTCGCCGCGTCGATCGCGTTCGGAAGCCTGTTTGGCGCGCTCGCGCTCGTCGTTGCCACGCGTGGCGAACGTTTCGGCACCACAGCCGCCGCGACCGGTCTTCTGACCGTCGCGATCGTCTCGCATCATTTTACCGCGATGGGCGCGGTGACGCTCGTCCCGGATCCGACGATCGTTTCCGGCGGACTTACGGTCTCGCCGCGCGTGCTCTCATTCATGACCGCCGTTGCGGCCTTCGCGATCCTCGGCCTCTCGCTGATCGCCTCGATCCTCGACCGTCGCGCCAAGACCGAGCTTCACAAGCAGAAGGTGGTGCTCGATACCGCGCTCGAGAACATGTCGCAGGGGCTGTGCATGTTCGATGCCGACGGCCGCATCATGCTGTTCAACGAGCGCTACAGCGAGATGATGGGGCAAAGTCGCGTGCCGCTGCAGGGACGCCTGCTGATCGACGTCCTGCAGGATCTGCATTCCATCGGCGAGTGGGACGGCGATCCCGAGGAGTTCTGCAATGCTCTCGTCGCCGAGGCAAAGGCCGGCCACAGCGCGACGCGGATCGTGAGCCGCAACGAGCGCGCGATCCGTGTCGTCGACCAGCCGATGAAGGGCGGCGGCTGGGTCGCGACCTTCGAAGACATCACCGAATGGCAGCAGGCCCAGGAACAGATTTCGCACATGGCGCGGCATGACGCGCTGACCAATTTGCCGAACCGGACGCTGTTCCGCGAGCAGCTCGAGAAGGCCTCGAGACTGGCCAAGCGCTCCGACCAGCTGGCCGTGCTCTGTCTCGATCTCGATCATTTCAAGGAAATCAACGACACGCTCGGGCATCCGATCGGCGACGCGCTGCTGCGCGAAGTCGCGCGCCGGCTCGGCGAATGCGTGACCGAGCACGACACTGTCGCGCGGCTTGGCGGCGACGAATTCGCCATCGTGCAGTTCTGCAGCAATTGCGAGCCGTCCGTCGTGTCGTCGCTGGCAAGTCTCGTGGTCGAGCGGATCGCAGCACCCTACGAGATCGAGGGCCACCAGCTCGTGATCGGCGTCAGCATCGGCATCTCGCTCGCGCCCGAGGACGGCAAGGATCCCGACGAATTGCTGCAAAAGGCCGATCTTGCGCTGTACCGCGCCAAGGCCGACGGCCGCGGCACCTATCGGTTCTTCGAGACCGGGATGGATGCGCGTGCGCAGGCGCGCCGCCTGCTGGAGCGCGACCTGCGGCTCGCGCTCGAGCATGACGAGTTCGAGGTCTACTATCAGCCGATCCGTGATCTCGCGGGCGATCAGATCGTCGCCTTCGAGGCGCTGGCGCGCTGGAACCATTCGTTGCGTGGCCTGATCGCGCCGAACAATTTCATTCCTGTCGCCGAGGAAACCGGGCTGATCGTTCCGCTCGGCGAGATCGTGTTGCGCAAGGCCTGCGCGGATGCCGCGGGCTGGCCCGAGGCTGTCGCGGTTGCCGTCAATCTCTCGCCGGTGCAGTTCAAGAACCCGAACCTGGTGTCGTCGGTGAAGGCGGCGCTGCAAGCATCCGGCCTGTCGGCGGACCGGCTTGAGCTCGAGATCACTGAATCGGTGCTGCTGCAGAACAGCGAGGCGACGCTCGCGGTGCTGCATGAGCTGCGCGGCTTCGGCGTCCGCATCTCGCTGGACGATTTCGGCACCGGCTATTCCTCGCTGAGCTATCTGCGCAGCTTCCCGTTCGACAAGATCAAGATCGACCGTTCCTTCGTCACCGACCTTGCGACACGCGAGGACTCGATGGCGATCGTGCGTGCGGTCACCGGCCTCGGCAAGAGCCTCGGCATCGTCACGACAGCCGAAGGGGTCGAGACCGATACCCAGTTCGACCTGCTGCGTCAGGAGGGCTGCACGCAGGCGCAGGGCTATCTGTTCAGCCCGCCGCGGCCGGCAGCCGACGTCGCCAAGATGTTGCGTCGGGCGCGGGAACGATCGGTCGCCTGAGTTGGAAGGCTAGCTCAGCTCTTGCGCAGGGCAAAATAGGCGCCGCAGAACGCCATCACCGCGCCGAGGCACAGGGCGGCAAGGCCTGCGAGCACGGCAGAGATGGTCGAAACCGTGCTCGGCGCCGACGCGGCCTGGCCTGCGCCGGCCAGCATCAATACGCCGACGACGATCAGGAAGTTGCGCATCCGCTGCGGGATCTGGCCCGCCACCGCGCTGTGCATCAGATTCGCGGTGAAGTAGCCGCCCGAAAATCCGACGGTCGCGATCAGCCACCACGCGATCGCCGCGCCCGCCGGCATGAACTCGTGGCTGTCGGAGCGCCACAGGCCGCCGAGATCGAGCCCGTAGCGCGCGCCGAGCATGTGCACGGCAAGGGCCAGCAGCACGCCGGATATCATCGCGCCGCCGAGGATGAGGTAACGCGGAAAATAGGTCGTCTCGGGCATGGCTCGCTTGTAGGATAGGCGCGACAGGCTGCGCAAGCTTGCGCGTAGGTTTGAACAGGTGGAACGGCGAATTGCCAACAACGTTGCAGGACCGGTCGGAGGCAGGCGAGGGCGCGCCGCTGCGCTATGCCTACAAGGCCTCCTTGATCGGCTCGGCGCACCAGTTCGAGCTGACCGGGGACGGGCTGTCGTGGCGGATCGCCGGCCGGTCCGGCGTGTGGGACTATGCCGATATCTCCGCGGTGAAACTGTCCTATCGCCCCGTCTCGATGCAGCAGCAGCGGTTTCGCGCCGACATCGACAACGCCAAGGGCGGCCGGATCGCGATCCTGTCGACCACCTGGCAGACCGCGACGCTGGTCGCGCCGCAAGGACACCTCTACCGCGACTTCATCGTCGAGCTGCATTGCCGGATGCAGGCGGCCGGCAGCACGGCGAGGCTGGTCGGAGGCCTCGGGCCGAAGACATACACCGCCGCGCTGGCGCTGCTGGCGTGTCTTGCGGTGGCAATGGCGGGACTGCTGCTGATGGCGCTGCTGACCTCGAACTGGATGGGCGCGCTGTTCCTGGTCGGCTTTGCGGCGCTGTTCACCTGGCAGGTCGGCGGCTTCGTCACCCGCAACCGGCCGCGGCGCTACAGCTTCGATCAATTGCCCGATGCGCTGCTGCCGAAGGCGGTTCGCAATCAGTGACAGCGGTTCGCGCGGCCGGACTGTAAGCGGGTTGTAAGCAACGCGCTGTAAACTCGGCGACGGATTTGCTTTTGGCTGGAGGGTCAGATGACAATCCGGGCTCCATTTTTGGCTCTATGCCTCGTGCTCCTGAGCATCCCGCCGGCGCTTTCCAAGGGCAGCGTAGGCAACAAGCATGATCCGCTGGATCACAATCACGTCGACAACCTGCCGCCCGACGTGCGGCAATACGTTGCCGGAATCTGCAAGGGAACGCCGGTCGCGCAGCACGACTTTGCGACCTACTCCCCGCAAGAAAAGCGCTGGCGGATAAACCTCGAATATCTGCAGTGCGGCGTGATCGGGGAATATCGCAGAGGCAACCAGTGCATGGATGTGGACTTCGTAGCCGAGGGCGCGCATTTCCGTCTCGTGAGAAAGACGTATGCGGCCTGTGGCTTTTGATGCTCCGGCGCTGGGATCACTGGAAATAGGCTGCTGCGAGTGCCGCGATCGCGCGTGCCGCTCGTATTCAATTCTGGACTGCCGCGACGCTTCGGAGTGAACCTGCGATGTCACTCCGTCGAGTCAAAATCCTCTTCCGTCGCGCTCAGCATGCCTGCGAGAGTCCGCAGGCCGAGGTCGAGTTGCTCCATCGGCGGTGCGGCGAGCGCGAGCCGCACCGCATTGGGCGCGTGCCCCGGCGTGGCGGCGAAAGTGGTCGACGGCGTCAGCGCGATGTCGCGGCGCGCCGCGGCGGCGACCAGGGTCTGCGAGCGCCAATGCGGCGGCAAGGTCAGCCAGAGATGATACGACTTCGGGTTGGTCTGGATTTCGAAATCGGCCAGATGCTTCGCCGCCAGAAGCTGGCGGCGGCCGGCATCGATCCGCTTCAGCCGTGACAATTCGGCGGCGGTGCCGTCGGCCATCAGCCGCTGCCCCGCGGCGAAGGCGTAGCCCGACGCGGTCCAGCCGCCCGAGCGCACCGCGGCCATGATGCTCTCGCGCAGCCGCGGCGGCGACACGATGAAGCCGAGCGCGAGGCCCGGCGCGACCTTCTTCGACAGGCTGTCGAGCATGATGCAGCTGTCGGGCGCCAGCGCGGCGAGCGGCGCCTCATCGTCGAGGAAGCCGTAGACGCCGTCCTCGATGACGACGAGGCCGAGCTTCTCCACCACCCGCAACAGCTCGGCGCGGCGCTCGGGCGGCATGGTGATGCTGAGCGGGTTCTGGATCGTGGGCTGGACGTAGATCGCGGACAGATGCGCCTCGCGATGCGCTTTCTGCACCGCATCCGGTCGCACGCCGTGCTCGTCCATCGCGAGCGGCACCAGCGAGATGCCGAGCCGCGCGGCGATGCCTTTGACGAACGGGTAGGTCAGTGCCTCGACGCCGCAGCGTCCGCCGGGCGGCACGACGGCGGCGAGCGCGGCGGCGATGCATTGCCGGCCATTGGCGGTGAACACGATCTGGTCGGGATTTGGCGTCCAGGTCTTGCGCGCCAGAAATTCCGAGGAGATGGTTCGTGCCGCCCGCGTGCCAAAACTGGTCGCCGGCCGCAGCGCGCCCTCGAGCACCTCGGGCCGCTCCAGCCCTTCGAGGCTCTTGGCGATCATCGTCGCCTGGTGCGGCAACAGCGGGTAGTTGAACTCGAGGTCGATGCGGGCGCCGCGCGGCTCGGTCGGCGCCGCGATGCCGCGGCGTGCCTCGCCGGAGACGAAGGTGCCGCGCCCGACTTCACCGACCACCAGCCCGCGCCGCAACAGTTCGGTGTAGACCCGGCTCGCCGTCGAGACGGCGATGTTGCGGTCATAGGCGAAATGACGCTGCGGCGGCAGCCGGTCGCCCGCCTTCAGCGCGCCGCTGGCGATCTCGGCGGCCACCGCGTCCGCCAGCTTCAGATATTCGAACCTCGACATTATTGCACCGAGAGCAATGTTTTACTTGCTCCGAGCAATGTACCGGATCATTTAAGAGGGAACAAGCCCATGATTGCACCGAGGAGCGCGCAAGCAATCCGAGGTCCCGACGGCGCAGGCGCTGAAACAGCATTTGCGTCAATGGCATAGCTTTATCTATGGGCAACGAAGGAGATGACAATGTCAGCGATATCCTCAGCCGCCGCAGGACCCGCGCGGTCCAGCATGTTGGGCGGATTGCTCCGATTGCTCCGAGTGTGGGGCGATGCACTCGCGACCTATTGGGTGCGCCGCGAGGCGATCAAGACGCTGCGCCAGCTCGATGACCGGGCGCTCCGCGATATCGGACTCTCGCGCTGCCAGATCGAGACCGCCGTCACCGGCGACTTCGACCTGGAGCTGGTGCGGATCCGTTAAGATGCCGGTGCTGCGCTAAAGCATGATCCGGAAAAGTGCGGAGCGGTTTTCCCTCGCGACAAACGCGGGACGCGTTTGCGCGGAGATCATGCTCAAACAAAGAGCTAAAGCGCGATAACGATTCAACCCAATCACGTCGCGCTTTAGGGCCGGGCGCCGACTGCCGGTTGCAGAATTCACCGAAACTACACCAAAGAAGCGGAAGAGCCCCATCGCGTCACCGCCATCGCTCCAAGGTTGTGACGCTCTATGCTAGCCTGCCAGCTGCGTACGCTAGCGTTGTAGTTGGGGACCGATGGCCGCTCGCAAATTGTCGCAAGGGCAGGCCCCGACCCGGGAAGCGCGTCGCCGCTGGCATGAGGAGCGATCGCTGCGCTGTGCGATCAGGTTGGCCCGCATGGGCTACTGGGAGTCGCAGAGCGCCGCCGCGACCGATCTCTGGATATCGCCTGAGCTCGCCGCATTCTACGAATTCGAGACCGCCGACGGCTACGTCCCCATCGCCACGGTGCGCGAGCGCTATTTGCCTGAAAGCCGGAAGCTCTTGGAGGCGCATTACGCGGCCTGCTGGGCGGAGGGGCGGCCCTATGCGGTGCGGACGAGACTCCGCGGTCCCGATGGCAGCCTGCTCGACTGCGTGGTGCATGGCGAGCCGGAATTCGACGCGCGCGGTCAGGTTCGACGCGTGTCCGGCATTGTCCGCGACGTCACGGAGGAGACCTCCGCGCTGCGGCGCCTGGCGGAGAGTGAGCAACGGCTGGCCGATTTTGTCTCTACCGCCTCGGACTGGTGCTGGGAGAGCGACGCCGAGCATCGGCTGCTGCCCTATCCCAAATCGCTTGCCGGCAATGCGGCGTTTCAGACGGTGGCCGCCGGCAGGAAGGCGCGCTGGGAACTGACTTATGCGCCCGAGGATGGCGAGGCCATGGCGCGGCACCGGGCCGATATGGAGGCCCATCGCCCTTTTCGCGACTTCACCTATACGCTGATCGGCAAGGACGGCTCGCGCGTCAGTATCTGCACCAGCGGCAAGCCGATCTTCGCCGATGACGGCAGCTTTCTCGGCTACCGCGGCACCTCCAGCGACATCACCCAGCTCAGGGCGGCCAAGGCGCTGCTCGACCAGCGCACGCGGGCGCTGGAGGAAGCCCACCGCCTCGGCAAGATCGGCACCTGGAGCCACCGGCTGGAGAGCGGCCGCACGATCTGGGCGCCCGAGCTCTACCAGCTTCTCGGCCTGCCCGACACGTTCGAGCCGACCGATGAGAACATGAGGCCCTATTTCCTGGACGGCGACGCCGACCGCTTCCGGGAGGTGCAGAAACGGGTGCTGCGCACCCGCCGGACCGAGGCCACGGACCTGCGCATCCTGCACGCGGACGGCACGGCCCGCGATCTGGCTGTGATCTGCAAGGCGGAGGTTGCCCACGACAAGGTCATCGGCATCATCGGCACCGTGCAGGACGTCACCGAGCGCAAGGAAGCCGAGCGCCAGCTCGAGCAGCTCGCCTACAGCGATCCGTTGACCGGCCTTGCCAATCGCGCGCTGTTCACGCGCCAGCTCGCCGCCCTGACCGAAGGCTGCTCCCAGGGAGACCGGAGCGGTGCGCTGCTGCTCATCGACCTCGATCGCTTCAAGGAGGTCAATGATTCCCTCGGCCATGCCGCCGGTGACGAATTGCTGATCAAGGTGGCGGCTGCGTTGCGGCAGGACTTAGGGCCGCGCGCCTTCATCGCCCGGCTCGGCGGCGACGAATTCGCCGTGCTGGCGGATGAATGCGACACGTCCGACGCCGCGCTGACCGCGCTTGCCGATCGGCTGATCGGCAAACTGTCCGGCCCCGTCGATCTCGCCGAGGGCGAGGCCTCGGTCGGCGCCACCATCGGCATCGCCCGCCTGCCGGAGCATGGCGCGACGGCGGAGACCGCCGTGCGCAACGCGGACCTCGCGCTTTACATGGCCAAGGAGGCCGGGCGAGGGCGGGCGCAACTGTTCGAGCCGGTCTATGCGCAGGCGGTCGATGAAAGGCTCGATCTCGGTCGCCATCTGCGCCACGCGGTGGAGGCCGGCGCCCTCGAGGCCCATTACCAGCCGCAGGTGGACCTGAAGACCGGCCGCGTCACCGGCTTCGAGGCGCTGCTGCGCTGGTCCCATCCCGAGCGCGGGCCGATCTCGCCGGCGGAGTTCATCCCGATCGCCGAAAGCTCCGGACTCATCGTCGATCTCGGCCTGTGGGTGCTGCGCGAGGCCTGCCGGCAGGGCCGCGCCTGGCTGGATGCCGGGCTGCCGCCGCGCTCCATCTCGGTCAATGTCTCGCCGGCGCAGATCTGGAGCGTGGATTTCGAGACCGCGGTCTCGGCCATCCTGGCAGAGACCGGCTTTCCGGCGGAGCTGCTCTGCCTGGAGCTGACCGAAAGCCTGTTCGTGGATCATACCGAGCAACGGATCAGCCGCACGCTGACGGCGCTGTCCGGCTTAGGCGCCCGGCTGGCGCTGGACGATTTCGGCTCGGGCTATTCCTCGCTCGGCTATCTGACGCGCCTGCCTTTCGATTGCCTGAAAGTGGACCGGGCCTTCGTGGATGGCATTTCCACCGCGCCGGAGAAGCGCAAGCTGCTCGGCGGCATCATCGCCCTGTCGCACGGGCTGGGCATGACTGTCGTGGCGGAGGGGGCCGAATTGTCCGCCGAACTGGACGTGCTCGGCGGGCTCGATTGCGATGTGGTGCAGGGCTTCGTGTTTTCCCCGCCGGTCGCCGCCGGCAAGGCGCCGCTGGTCGCCGCCAGCATCGAGCGCGAGGCGCGCGGGATGCAGCCGAAACGGAATCGCCTCTAGCCGAACACCGCTTCGGCGGCATTCTTTTGCCCCTGGCTTTGCCTCGATGGTGCCAGCTGACCAATTGACTAGGCCGTTTGCTCACACACCGGAGTTGGGCGAGGGGCGCTTGACGTAGCTAAACATCCGAGCTGTTCGATAGCGTAGCGCGAAAGCCACAAGCGGCGGCAATCCATCTTGCAAATTCCATCTTTGGTTGATTGTGAGCTGGCACACAAATAGCGTTGCCAGCGGGACGCGAGGGGGCGAAGCGTGCATTCGCAGCATTTGCGTGCGCGAGCCGCACGTGTGGACTCATCCGACGGCGTGGCAACGCGGGCGGACCGCGGCGATGTCGCAGGCCGTATCGTCGCACGACGGCGCACGGCATTGCTCTCCGGCACGACATTGATCGCAGCGACCGTTTGCATCGCATTTGCCGCCATTTCGATGGCGCCGACGTCTGCGCGCGCGGACGGCGGCAAGGGCGGCGATGCATCCAGCTCTGGCGGCGCGGGCGGCATCGATCCAAACGGCGGTGCCGGAGCCAACGGATTGACTGGCCTTGCAGGCTGTCTCTTATACACATCTCCGAGCCCACGAGACTTAGGATATCATCTCGT
>NZ_JAQOSR010000238.1:0-10267 GCF_046718885.1 Bradyrhizobium sp. UFLA01-814
CGCCCGGCGAGATACATCGGGTGAGCCGTGACGACTGGCAGATCGCGGCCTGTCCGCATCACGGTCCGAGCCTGACCATATCGCCCGAAGGAACCTACCATGTGACGTGGTACACCAACGGCAAGGCGCGCAAGGGATTGTTCTATGCGCGATCGCGCGACGGCGGCAAAACCTTCTCCGATCCGCTTCCGGTTGGTCAGCCAAACCGCAGCCCATCCCGGCCGCAGATTATCGCGGGGCCGCAGGGGCTTGTCATGGCCTGGAAGGAATTCGACGGGCAGAAGACGACAGTCGACCTCATGACATCGCACGACGATGGAGCGACATGGTCGAAGCCAACAGTGATTTCGGACACCGCCGACAGTTCCGACCATCCGCTGCTCGTCTCGGACAGCCGGCAGACCTATCTGTCGTGGATGACGAAGGCCGACGGCTACCATTTTCAGGCGATCGAGGGCGAACCATGAAGCGTCATCTGCTCGCTGCGCTGATCCTGTTCGCAACGCTGCCGACCGCATTGGCGGCGGGAGAGGGCGCGCCAAAGCCATTCGAACGCGGCAGCTGGCAAAAGCTGCTGCATGCGCATGCCGGTCATCCGACCCTGGTGCACTTCTGGGGAGTGACCTGCGGACCGTGCAAGGTCGAGCTGCCGCAGCTTGGCCAGTTTATGAAGGATCATCCCGGAATCGATGTCGTCACGATCAGCGCGGATCTGGTTCCCAACCTACCGGAGGCGACGCGATCGATGCTGGATCGCGCCGGCCTCGGCGCGGCCGAAAACTGGATTTTCGACGACGGCTTTGCCGAGCGGTTGAGATTTGAGATCGATCCGGCCTGGCAGGGCGATATCCCGCGAACCATGCTGATTGCCGGTGACGGAACGATCACGACGATCGAAGGGTCGGCCGAAATCGCCGATCTGGACAAATGGTCCAGCGCCCAGTCGGCAGCAGCTCGATGACACTTGAATTTCAACTTGAAAGGAAATCCGTCGCCATGAAGACGCTCTCCCGCATCCTTGCCTTCGCAGCGCTGACCGCTGCACTCGTGTCGACGTCCGCACGCGCCGAGGACGTCAAGGCCGGCGACCTCGTGATCACGCAGGCCTGGACGCGCGCAACGCCGAACGGCGCCAAGATCGGCGGCGGCTACCTGACGATCGAGAACAAGGGGACGACGCCCGACCGGCTGGTGTCAGGCTCCGGCGATGTTGCCGGCAAGATCGAAGTCCACGAGATGTCGATGGACAATGGCGTGATGAAGATGCGCGCGCTCGACAAGGGCCTCACCATCGAGCCCGGCAAGACCGTGAAGCTCGCGCCGGGCGGTTATCACCTGATGATGTTCGACCTGAAGAACCCGCTGAAGCAGGGCGACAAGGTACCGGTCACGCTCGAATTCGAAAAGGCCGGCAAGGTCTCGGTCTCGCTTGACGTGCAGGCCGTCGGCGCGCAGGCGCCGGGCGGCGGCGATCGTTCCGGCCATGGCGACCATTCCGGTCACATGGACATGAAGAAGATGTGAGGGCGCCATGCGATCACAGACGCTCCTCATTGCCACGGCGGCGCTGCTCGCAGCGCAGCCGGCGATCGCGCATATCACGCTCGAAGGAAAGCAGGCGGCGGTCGGATCGTATTACAAGGCGGTGTTCGCCGTGCCGCATGGCTGCGCGGGCTCGGCGACGATCAAGATCCGGGTGCAGATTCCGGAGGGCGTGATCGGAGTGAAGCCGATGCCGAAGGCGGGTTGGACTCTCGATACGGTCACCGGCAAATACGCCGCCCAATACGACTATCACGGCGCCAAGCTTTCCGAGGGCGTCAGGGAAGTCGCCTGGAGCGGTGGCAAGCTTGCGGACCAGAACTACGACGAGTTCGTGATGCAGACGTTTCTCACCGATACCTTGAAGCCCAACACCACGTTGTACTTTCCGGTCGTGCAGGAGTGCGAGCAGGGCGTCAGCCGCTGGATCGATATCCCAGCCGACGGGCAGGGCGGCGGGCACGACCACGGCAGCAAGACACCGGCTCCCGGAGTCAAGCTGCTGCCGAAGTCGTAAGCGATGCGGCTGGTCGCAAACCTCGCAGTGCTGCTCGTGGCGCTGTGTCTTGCGACCTCAGCCCATGCGCACGCCGTCCTGATCGGCGCTGAACCGGCCGACGGCAGTGTGGTAGCTGAAGCACCCAAGATGGTGGTGCTCCGCTTCAACGAAGCGGTGGCGCCGACGGCGGTCAGCCTGCTCGACGCTGCGGGCAAGCCGCGCGACGTCGCGATCCGCGCCGTCGACCAGTCGGTGATGGTGACACTGCCGGCGGGCCTGCCGAAGGGCACGCAGGTGGTCAGCTATCGCGTGGTGTCGCAGGATGGCCATCCGGTCGCGGGCTCGCTGCTGTTTTCGATCGGCGTCGTCACCGGCTCAGCGGCGCCGTCAAGCGACGGCGTGCTCGATGTGTTGATCTGGCTGGCGCGGCTCGGGCTCTATCTGGGGCTGTTTGCCGGCGTCGGCGGCGTGTTCTTTGCGGCCTGGATCGGGCAGGGCCCGGCCGGCGAACCGCTGATCATGTGGTCGCTGAAGATCGGCCTTGTCGGCGCGATCGCGTCGCTTGGATTGCAGGGCGTCGACCTGTTGAACCTGCCGCTCTCGGGCATCGTGACGTGGGCGGCATGGGCCAGCGCCGCCGGCACCAGCCTGTTTCCCGCGCTGCTGCTCGCGATCGCCGCGATGCTGATCGCGGCGATCGCCTGGCGCAGCCCGTCGTTCGGTGCAGCTTTCACCCGCACTGCGATCGCAATGATCTGCGTCGGGTTGTCGTTTGCGGTCAGCGGCCACGCCGCCACGGCCTCGCCGCAATGGCTGACACGAACCGCGCTGTTCATCCATGGCGTTGGCCTGGCGTTCTGGATGGGCGCGCTGGCGCCGCTGGCAGTGCTTGCCTGGCAGCGTAAGGAGTCGCTGCTACGGGTGCTGCGGCATTTTTCGACGCTCGCGGTGCCGGTCGTCGCCTTGATCGCGTTGTCGGGCCTGGCGCTCGCCGTCGTCCAGCTCGAAAGTTTTCACGCGCTGATCGACACCGGGTACGGCAACATCCTGGTTGCGAAATTGGTGCTGGTGGTGCTGCTGCTCGGGCTCGCTGCGCTGAACCGGTTGGTGTTCACGCCGGCCATCGCGCGCGAGTTTCATCGGACACGACCGCTGCAGCGCTCGATTGCGCTCGAATTCGTGCTGATGATCGCCATTCTCGGCCTCGTCGCACTCTGGCGCTTCACGCCGCCGCCGCGCGTGCTGGCGATGTCGGCCGATGTTCCGCTCGCGGTCCACATCCACACTGATGCCGCGATGTTCCAGGTCCTGATCGCGCCAGGCAAGGTCGGGCCGAACGACTTCGTGCTGCAGCTGATGAGCGGCGATGCCAGCCCGTTTGCGGCCAAGGAGGCGACGCTGACGCTGAGCCTGCCCGAGCGCGGCATCGAACCGATGGAACGCGCCGCCGCGCGCGGTGCCGACGGCTATTGGCACGTGCGCAAGGTGCCGCTGCCGGTCCCGGGCCGCTGGCACATGCAGATCGACGCCCTGGTGACCGATTTCAAGAAAGTGACGCTGGAAGACGATTTCGAGGTGAGGTAAAGCCGCGGTCAGCGCGCTCGGCGCTTCGATGGGACGCAATTCGTTCAAATGGCCGAAAATCGCCTGATTTGAAGGGTTTTTCTTATTTGGCGGCCTTGTGTTTTCACAGCCGATCCGGTTTCACTGCAGCTCTTCCCACGCTTTCCTGATTCCCGAGTAACGCCATGCGATTGTCGCGGTTTTTCCTGCCCATCCTGAAAGAAAACCCGAAAGAGGCGGAGATCGTCTCGCATCGGCTGATGCTGCGCGCGGGCATGATGCGGCAGGAGGCGGCCGGCATTTATGCCTGGCTGCCGCTCGGCTTCCGGGTGCTGAAGAAGATCGAGCAGATCGTTCGCGAGGAACAGGACCGCGCCGGCGCGCTCGAGCTCCTGATGCCGACGCTGCAGCTCGCCGATCTCTGGCGCGAAAGCGGCCGCTACGACGCCTATGGCCCGGAGATGCTGCGCATCCTCGATCGTCACAAGCGCGAGCTGTTGTACGGGCCGACCAACGAGGAAATGATCACGGAGATTTTCCGCTCCTACATCAAGTCCTACAAGAACCTGCCGCTCAACCTCTACCACATCCAGTGGAAATTCCGCGACGAGCAGCGTCCGCGCTTCGGCGTGATGCGCGGCCGCGAGTTCCTGATGAAGGACGCGTATTCGTTCGACCTCGACGAGGCCGGCGCGCGGCGCTCCTACAACAAGATGTTCGTGGCCTATTTGCGCACTTTTGCGCGGATGGGCCTCAAGGCGATCCCGATGCGGGCCGAGACCGGCCCGATCGGCGGCGACCTCAGCCACGAATTCATCGTGCTCGCGGAGACCGGCGAGTCCGGCGTCTACATCAACCGCGATGTGCTGGACCTGCCGGTGCCGGGCAAGGACGTCGATTATGACGGTGATCTGACGCCGATCATCAAGCAGTGGACTTCGGTCTACGCCGCGACCGAGGACGTCCACGAGGCTGCGCGCTTCGAACAGGAAGTGCCTGAGGCAAAGCGGCTGAAGACGCGCGGCATCGAGGTCGGCCAGATATTCTATTTCGGCACCAAATATTCCGACACCATGAAGGCGATGGTGGCCGGTCCCGACGGCGTCGACGTGCCGATCCATGGCGGCTCCTACGGGGTCGGCGTGTCGCGTCTGGTCGGCGCGATCATCGAAGCGTGTCACGATGACGCCGGCATCAAATGGCCCGAGGCCGTCGCGCCGTTCCGCGCCGCGATCCTCAATCTCAAGCAGGGCGATGCCGCGGTCGATGGCGCCTGCGAGCAGCTCTATCGCGAACTCTCGGCGAAGGGCGTCGACGTGCTCTACGACGACACCGACCAGCGTGCCGGCGCCAAGTTCGCCGCGGCCGATCTGATCGGCATCCCGTGGCAGATTCTCGTCGGGCCCAAGGGGCTTGCGGACGGCAAGGTCGAAGTGAAGCGTCGCAGCGACGGCTCACGCGACAACATGAGCCCCGCCGACGTGGTCGCGAAGCTCGCGGGTTAAAGTTTATTCACGCCGCGCTGATCGGCGGGGTAATCCGGCCACATTTGGCCCGAATCATGGGATTATCGACAGATGGATGAGACCATGAGCGAGCCAGTCCGTACCCCGCCCTTTGCGCCATTCGAATGGCTGCTGTCCGGACGCTATTTGCGCGCGCGCCGCAAGGAAGGGTTCATTTCGGTCATCGCCGGCTTTTCGTTCCTCGGCATCATGCTCGGCGTCGCCACGCTGATCGTGGTGATGGCGGTCATGAACGGCTTCCGCAAGGAATTGCTGGACAAGATCCTCGGCCTCAACGGACATATTCTGGTGCAGCCGCTGGAATCGCCGCTGACCGACTGGAAGGATGTCGCCGACCGCATCAGCCAGGTGCAGGGCATCCGCCTCGCCGCGCCCGTCGTCGACGGGCAGGGGCTCGGATCTTCGCCGTTCAACGCCGCCGGTGTCTTCATCCGCGGCATCCGCGCCGACGATCTCAACAACCTCACCTCGATCGCCAAGAACATCAAACAAGGCTCGCTCGAGGGCTTTGATGAGGGGCAGGGCGTCGCGATTGGTCGCCGCCTCGCCGACCAGCTGTCGCTGCATGCCGGCGACATGATCACGCTGGTTTCGCCGAAGGGCGCGGTGACGCCGATGGGCACCACACCGCGCATCAAGCCCTACAAGATCACTGCGGTGTTCGAGATCGGCATGTCGGAATATGATTCGACCTTCGTGTTCATGCCGCTGACCGAGGCGCAGGCCTATTTCAACCGCAACAACGACGTGTCCTCGATCGAGGTGTTCACCACCAATCCGGACAAGATCGAGACCTATCGCAAGCTGGTGACCGAGGCGGCCGGCCGGCCGGTCTTCCTGGTCGACTGGCGGCAGCGCAATTCGACCTTCTTCAACGCGCTTCAGGTCGAACGCAATGTGATGTTCCTGATCCTGACCATGATCGTGCTGGTCGCGGCGCTCAACATCGTCTCGGGATTGATCATGCTGGTGAAGGACAAGGGCCAGGACATCGCGATCCTGCGTACCATGGGCGCCTCGCAGGGTTCGATCATGCGGATATTCCTGATCACCGGCGCATCGATCGGCGTCGTCGGCACGCTGGTCGGTCTGCTGGTCGGCTTGCTGATCTGTTTCAATATCGAAACCATCAGGCAATTCCTGTCGTGGCTCACCAACACGGAACTGTTCGATCCCACGCTGTATTTCCTGTCGAAGCTGCCTGCTGAAATCGATTTTGGCGAGACGCTCGCCGTCGTGATCATGGCGCTGACGCTGTCCTTCCTTGCGACGCTCTACCCGTCGTGGCGCGCCGCGCGCCTCGATCCGGTCGACGCGCTCCGGTACGAATAAGGAGCGCACATGGCGGAGGGGGCGGAAGACACACCGGTCGTCTATCTTCATGACATCAAGCGGGAATATCGGCAGGGTGAAGCGACCCTGACGGTCCTGAACGGCGCCAAGCTCGCGCTGTGGCCCGGTCAATCGGTGGCGCTGGTGGCGCCGTCGGGATCCGGCAAGTCGACATTGCTGCACATCGCGGGCCTGCTGGAGACCCCTGATGACGGGGAAGTCTATGTCGCGGGCACGCCGACCTCGCAGATGTCCGATGTCGACCGCACCCAGATTCGCCGTTCCGATATCGGCTTCGTCTATCAATCGCACCGGCTGCTGCCGGAGTTCTCGGCGCTCGAGAACGTGATGCTGCCGCAGATGATTCGTGGCCTCAAACGCTCCGAAACCGTGAAACGGTCGACCGAGATTCTCTCCTATCTCGGGCTCGGCGACCGCATCACCCATCGTCCGGCCGAACTCTCGGGCGGCGAGCAGCAGCGTGTCGCAATCGCGCGCGCGGTCGCCAACGCGCCCCGGGTGCTGTTCGCGGACGAGCCGACGGGCAATCTCGATCCCGGCACCGCCGACCATGTCTTCAATGCGCTGATGCAACTCGTGAAGGCGACCCGGGTCGCGATGCTGATCGCGACCCACAATCTGGATCTCGCCGCGCGAATGGATCGCCGGGTGTCGCTGTCGAACGGACAGGTTGTCGAGCTCGAATAGTGCGTCATCGCGCGAACCGGGTAATTGTTCGCATGAAGAATGCGCGCTAAGAGCTGGAATCCGTAGCCTTTTTCGCCCTGCTTCACGCGGCTCGGAAAGCGCTTGATCCTCAATAGGCGGGGCGTCTGCCGGGCTGCCTCGGCCGACGGTCGATCGGCGGTCCGGCATAGTAGGGGTTATTGATGCAGATCGCCGCCAGGCCGGACGCCGAGGCCTGGCACTGCGCGATCGACGTGTAGCCGCAGTCGGTATCCTCACCGCCCCATCGGTAGTTGGTCTTACAGACCGGCGAGGTCGAATCGTATTTCTGGGCGCTGGCAGGTGCCGGCGCCGCCAAGGCCAGGAATGCCGGCAACAGTGCCAGAATCAGACTGCGCATCAGAAATCTCCTCGTCGGTCAGGCGTCGGCAACGCTCATACCGAGCGCGCGCGAATAGGCACCCGCGCGCAGCGCTGGATCAACTCACATTCCCGCGCCGGTGTTTGCCGGATCGGGCGTCAGTGGATGAACAGGTCGAAGAAATTGCCCTCACGGCGGTCCCGCGGGGACACGTGAAGATAGGAGCGCGGGTCGTTGTCGCCGGCATAATAGGGGTTGGCGACGCAGTTCTGCCCGATGCCCGAAGCAGTGGCCAGGCACGCCTCATACGACGGATAGGAGCAGTTGCTCAGGCCGGGATAGCGGTCGCCCTGAATGCAGAACGGGTAACGCACGCCGACGGCATGCGCGGGCGCACTCCCCAGCGTTGCGAGTGCGGCCACCGACGCTGCAGCAGCAAGAATCATCGTCCGCATGTGCATTCCTTTTGCTGCGAAGATTCGACCTTGGCGACGATCCAAATCGGACAAGCCGGTTTCGGTCAACACGATCTTGCGCGCAGCTGCGCAGGCGGACCTGAATTGTGAAGATTGTGCGGCAGTTATGTGGCAAAAGTCCCAGGAAGTGCCCGTAATACAGTATTAACTTCAAATTTGAGCGAAGTCGTTTGGCCCTGCCTGTTGCCGCGAAGTTACAGCAATTCCGCCGGGGGCTGCTATGACGGTGTCTCGCGGCCTTGGGGGCCTGTAGAAAAAGTTGGAACGGGAAAATGAAAAAGATTTTGCTTGTCACCGCCAGCATGATCGCGCTCAGCGCGACTGCTGCTTCCGCGGCTGACCTCGCGGCTCGCCCTTACACCAAGGCTCCGCCGCCCATGGTTGCCGCTGTTTATGATTGGACCGGCTTCTACATCGGTATCAACGGTGGTTGGGGCCAGAGCCACGACAACCGTTCGGTCGACGGCTTCGGCGGCGTCGGAAGCTACGACGCCAACGGCGGCACCGTCGGTGGCCAGATCGGCTACCGCTGGCAGGCCGGCGGCTGGGTGTTCGGTCTGGAAGCTCAGGGCAACTGGGCTGACTTCTCCGGCAGCACCGGCAACCTGGTCGTCCCGGGCGGCATCGTTCGCTCGAAGACCGATGCGTTCGGCCTGTTCACCGGTCAGATCGGCTACGCCTGGAACAACGTCCTGCTGTACGCCAAGGGCGGTGCTGCGGTCACCGATCGCAACTATCAGTTCCTCAACGCGGCCGGCAATCTGGCCTCCCAGACCGGCTTCGACACCCGTTGGAGCCCGACGGTGGGCGTTGGCCTCGAATTCGCCTTCTCGCAGGGCTGGTCGCTCGGCGTCGAATACAACCACATCTTCGAAGACACCCACGGCGCGACCTTCGTCACCCCGGCTGGTGTTGCAGTGGCTGGCTTCCACACCGGTGGCGACACCGACATGGTCCTCGGCCGTCTGAACTACAAGTTCGGTGGCCCGGTCATCGCGAAGTACTGATCGCTCGCTTAATTCAAGCGGCATCGAAAACCCCGGGCTTCGGCCCGGGGTTTTTTGTTGGCTTGGCGGCGCAGCTCGTCGGCCAGGAGCAGGGGAATGGGCTTTGCTCGTCCGCTCCGGGATTCGGGGCAGGTTTGATTGGGCGGGGCTTTCCAACCGAACGGTCAACGCGGCATATTCGGGGCATGACGAACGTGCAGCTCATCTCCGAACTGACGTGCCCATCCTGCGGCCACGTCTCCATCGAGACGATGCCAACCGATGCCTGCCGGTTCTTCTACGACTGCAAGGGGTGCGGCACTCGCCTGAAACCGAAAGCAGGAGATTGCTGCGTGTTTTGCTCATACGGAACAATCCCGTGCCCGCCCAAGCAGGCGGGGGACTGTTGCGGTAGCTAGCTCCCCGGAGCCTCCCGACCAGCTCGCCATCCGGATCATTGTCGGCGGCGAGGCATCGGCCGGTCAGGAATTAACCACAGAGGTTGGGGTCTCTGAGGCGTTTAGGGGTCATTTTTGCGCCGCAACGATTCGGACGATCTCATCGTCATCGGTGGTCAAGTAACCAAAGGCCATCCACCCGGCGCACATGCCGAAAATGATCAAGGCAGTTTTTAGCCAGTGGCTCATGGAGCAAATATGCACCCTGTGCCAGCCAATTTCCACCCCGGCCGACTGCCACAATCAAACTGACCCACTACCCAAGCAACGCTGGCAGCCCAGTTTGAGAAGTGAATCAGCACGTCCTACGCTGAGCGCAGCAACGCTTCAAACTATCGAGTCGCTGCCACTTCCTGCCACGATTAACCAAGGGAATTCTTTCGGGGTCAGTTTTCAAACTGACCCACTACCGTTGCTTGACTCCTAGAACAAAAAAGGAACAGTGTTCTGCATACGTTCCAGTTCAGGGAGAGCGGCCATGTTGAAGATTTTCGTGCAGGAAGCTGCAGCGCTGGCATCGATCACGCTGTTCGTCGGGATGATCGCGGTGTGGGCCCAGCTGATCACCCAATTCTGAGAATGCGCCCGCGGGGACAGGGACAGAGCCGTCGGCATGGCTTGCCCTTGGGGAAAAGCGGGAGGACTTGCCGCCACGCCGCGTTCGGCGTGGACTTGGCAGGGTTCAGGCCCCACGATGGGATCGCGAGTCGGGTCTGACGCTTTCGAGTTCCGGCCCAGGCGCTCGCTCCATCCCTGACCCAAGAGCTTCTGTAAGCAGCCATGCCGAATGCCGGATTCGTTCATCTTCACGTTCATTCCGCCTATTCGCTGCTGAAG
>NZ_JAQOSR010000239.1:0-10240 GCF_046718885.1 Bradyrhizobium sp. UFLA01-814
TCATGAAGGAGAGCGACATCATGGGCGTTGTTACCGACGTCGCCGGCTCCAAGAAGGCGGCCTGACGCCGACCGCCGCTGACGCTCACCCCTGCGCTGCCTCGCAGGTGAGAGACGAATTTCAATTCTGGGAGGAAAAATATGTCAGCTAAAGAAGTCAAATTAGGCGTCGATGCCCGCGACCGCATGTTGCGCGGTGTCGACATCCTCGCCAATGCGGTGAAGGTCACTCTCGGTCCGAAGGGCCGCAACGTGGTGCTCGAGAAGTCGTTCGGCGCTCCCCGCATCACCAAGGACGGCGTTGCCGTCGCCAAGGAGATCGAACTCGAGGACAAGTTCGAGAACATGGGCGCCCAGATGGTGCGGGAGGTGGCGTCGAAGGCGGCGGATGCTGCCGGCGACGGCACCACCACCGCGACCGTGCTGGCCGCCGCGATCGTGCGTGAAGGCGCCAAATCGGTTGCCGCCGGCATGAACCCGATGGATCTGAAGCGCGGTATCGATCTCGCGGTCGAGGCCGTTGTTGCGGATCTGGAAAAGAACTCGAAGAAGGTTACCTCGAACGAGGAGATCGCCCAGGTCGGCACCATTTCGGCCAACGGCGATGCCGAGATCGGCAAGTTCCTTGCGGACGCCATGAAGAAGGTCGGCAATGAGGGCGTGATCACGGTCGAGGAAGCCAAGTCGCTCGAGACCGAGCTCGACGTCGTCGAGGGCATGCAGTTCGACCGCGGCTACATCTCGCCCTATTTCGTCACCAACGCCGACAAGATGCGCGCTGAAATGGAAGACGCCTACATCCTGATCAACGAGAAGAAGCTCTCCTCGCTGAACGAGCTGCTTCCGCTGCTCGAGGCTGTGGTGCAGAGCGGCAAGCCGCTGGTCATCGTTGCTGAGGACGTCGAAGGCGAGGCACTCGCTACCCTCGTCGTCAACCGCCTGCGTGGCGGCCTGAAGGTCGCGGCCGTGAAGGCCCCGGGCTTCGGCGATCGCCGCAAGGCCATGCTGCAGGACATCGCGATCTTGACCGGCGGCCAGGCCATCTCGGAAGATCTTGGCATCAAGCTCGAGAACGTCACGCTCAACATGCTCGGCCGCGCTAGGAAGGTGATGATCGACAAGGAGAACACCACGATCGTCAACGGCGCCGGCAAGAAGGCCGACATCGACGCCCGCGTTGCCCAGATCAAGGCGCAGATCGAGGAGACCACCTCGGACTACGACCGTGAGAAGCTGCAGGAGCGTCTCGCCAAGCTCGCAGGCGGCGTCGCGGTGATCCGCGTCGGCGGCGCGACCGAGGTCGAGGTGAAGGAGCGCAAGGATCGCGTTGATGACGCGATGCATGCGACCCGTGCGGCCGTCGAGGAAGGCATCGTTCCGGGCGGCGGCGTCGCCTTGCTCCGTGCCTCCGTGCATCTCAAGGGCCTGCGCACCAAGAACGACGACCAGAAGACCGGCGTCGAGATCGTGCGCAAGGCGCTGTCGGCTCCGGCTCGCCAGATCGCGATCAACGCCGGCGAGGATGGCTCCGTCATCGTCGGCAAGATCCTCGAGAAGGATCAGTATTCGTTCGGCTTCGACAGCCAGACCGGCGAGTACGGCAATCTCGTCACCAAGGGCATCATCGACCCGACCAAGGTAGTTCGCGTCGCGATCCAGAACGCCTCGTCCGTAGCGGCGCTTCTGATTACCACCGAAGCCATGGTAGCCGAAGTGCCGAAGAAGAACACCGGCGCTGGTGCCGGCGGTATGCCCCCGGGCGGCGGGATGGGTAGCATGGACTTCTGAGCCCAACCGTTCAGCGCTCGAGGGGAAAGGCCCGGCAGCGATGCCGGGCCTTTCCGCGTTGCCATTGACGGTATCGGACGGAAAGCGGTGAGGGGTAGCAGTGGCCGCTGCGGCTGGCACACGCATTCACTTCATCGATTGATTCCGATAGTTGGCGAAGAAGCCAATTCTCGGGGCCAGGCAAATTTTACTGTGAATTCAGGACCGAAAAGTTAGGGCGGATATGCCGTCGGGATTTGTCAGTCGGCTTTGAGAGATTGTGCTTGCAACTCAACGCGGGAGTGTAGTCCAAAACGATTGAGTGGGAGTAGGGCGATCGGCTGCCGCCGCGCTGTTTGGCGTAGTTTGGTGAGCCTCTTTTGGCTTCTTCAAACTGAGAACTGACAAAGGTACAGCCCCTTATAATTCAAATCGAGCATTGAACTCCATCGTACGTTTGGCAACGAAGTAGTGCGGCGCGCTCCAGCGTGCGGTAGCGCGCAGAAGCGGAGAATCGAGCGCGAGCATCCCTGCGAAGTCGCCGCGCAGAATGATGGTGAGCACTCTGCTGCAAGACGATTGCGACCCTTGAGGGGGCGGCAGGGCAGGTCCTCGACTTTATAGGTCGTGTTCTGTCTCAATCAAGTTGTCATCCGTATTGGACTGACGCGCCTGAGCCAAATAGGGCTGTCAAGAGCCGGTTTGAATCAGAGACCAAAATGACGACCAGAGGCGCCACGCCAACACTCAAACATAAGTTCATCGCCGCACTGTGGTGTGCCCGAAGATCGAGGCGACTGCCCTGAAGAACCGTTTGACGGGAACCATCGAGCAACTTGCCCTCGACGGTGTCTTCGTCGCCATCGGACATGCTCCAGCGAGTGCGCTGTTGGAGGGCAAGGTCGAATTGCGCGCCGACGGGTACATCAAGGTGAAGCCGGGGCACGACGACGACGAGCGTGCCCGGGCTGTTCGCGGCAGGTGATGTCGCGGACGGCGTGTACCGCCAGGCCGTCACCGCGGCGGGATTGGGCTGCATGGCAGCACTCGAGGCCGATCGCTATCTGGCCGTCCACGCGGTTTCGAAACACGCAGCCTCCCGAAAGGAGGCGGTTGTCGCCTAAGGGGGACTAGAAAGTCTTGCGAGGAACGATTCCGAGATTGAGCGGAAGTTGGACCGGGCGGGCTTTCCGCGAACTATCGGAGAAGTGAAGGTGTTGGATTTGGCTAGCCTCGATGGCTGGACCTAGATCAAACTTCCTCATGATGGACTAGACCGAGAGTTCAAGGTTTTCAGTCGGTTAGATGGCCACGTATGCACGACGTGCGCACCCGGAGATCAAGAAGAATCTCACTACAGGCAGCGCGAGCATGGGGCGCGACGAAGCGCTTCCGACTGTGCAGATTGTCGCGCCGGCCGCGGATATTGTTCCCGTGACCCGCAAGTTGCTCGCCAGGGCCGGATTGACCCGCGATGATATTGACCTGTTCGAGGCCAACGAGGCGTTCGCCGTCGCCGTGGAGAAGTACATCCGCGACCTGCGGATCGATGGAAAGATCAACGTCAATGGAGGTTCGATCGCGTTGGGTCATCCAATTGGCGCGACGGGCACCGTCTTGATCGGGGCAAGTTTCCCGACGGGCTCCCCGCATCCTGCGTCGCGCTGCAATAGCAATTGTGCTGGCACAAAAAATGCTGAGGCGCCTCCGCGACGGCGAGCGCAAGGTTCGCTGGGCAGACGGAGGAGAACATGAGAGCCCAAGTATTGAGAGCGTATGACGAGAAGCTGTCCAACGACCGCTGGGTCGTCGAAGAAGATGTACCCGATCCCAAGCTGACGAAATCGACTGACGTTATCGTCCGAATCGGTGGTGCGGGCGTATGTAGGACCGACCTGCATATCATCGAAGGAGTCTGGAAGCCGCATATGGATCCGTCCGGCGACAAACTCCTTCCCATCATCATGGGACACGAAAATGCAGGTTGGGTCGAGGAAGTCGGCAAGGAGGTCGAGGGACTGAAGAAAGGAGATCCCGTCATTGTTCATCCGAAGATCACCGGAGGGACGTGTCTCGCCTGTCGTCGCGGCTTCGACATGCATGGTCCCGGCACGTTTCCTGGTCTGGATTGCAACGGCGGCTATGCAGAATTCCTCTGCACCTCGGAACGGAATATCGTGCCGCTGCCGCGGACGCTTGCCCCCAAGGAGGTGGCGCCTTACGCGGATGCGGGGCTCACGGCCTATCGCGCCGTCAAGAAGGCTACGCGTCACCTTTTGCCCGGCGAATCTTGCGTCGTTATCGGTGCAGGTGGATTGGGTCACATCGCAATCCAGTGCCTCAAAGCAATGTGCGCCGCCGATATTATCGTCGTCGACAAGTCCGAAGCGTCGCTGAAGCTGGCCGAAAAGTCAGGTGCCGACCATCTGGTGAAAGCCGACGGCGACGAAGTGGCTGCCGTTCTGGCTCTGACTGCCGGAAACGGCGCGGAGGCGGTAATCGATTTCGTCGGTGAGAAGGGCACGACATCGAAGGGGCTGGCGATGACCCGTTCGATGGGAAGTTACTACGTTGTTGGTTACGGCGAGGACATCCGCATCCCGACTGTCGACATGGTGATCACCGAGAAGAACATCATCGGCAATCTCGTCGGCACATGGGCCGAGCTGACGGAGTTAATGGCGCTCGCAGACCGCGGTCTGGTTGAACTGGCAACCGCCGAGTATCGTCTCGCCGATGCAAACAAGGCCTTGCACGATCTCAATGCCGGCAAGATTCATGGACGCGCAGTTTTAATTCCGTGAACCCGAGCCTCGTCCACCGCGAGCATTTGCTCGTGGTGGATTTCACCGGCCCGTCTCCTGACACGGCAAACAAATTCTCGTTCGTTTGGGCGCGCTGGAGGTGGCTTTGAAAGCTCATCGGAAGCACCTTTTTTAGTCCGGCCGGAAGCAGCCAATCGACCAAAATCGGCTCTGGGCATCCAAACCGACTTTTCATGCTGCATCGCAAACCCTGAGGTGAAGAACGCCACCTGCAGTTCGCCGCGAGTCTCAATTTGCATCTTTGTCGCAATTTGCGTCGTGGACGCTCTCAAGTTCACGGGGCGCGGTCATCAGGGATCGCCGGTGATCACGGCGTTCAAGAAGCTGTTGTCGGAGGTTCTGGACGATCTGGCACGGCCGTTGCACGAACTATGCGCAGGGAGCCGCGAAGCACGCATTGACTGTTTAAAGGAAGTGCTGGGAGCCGGCCTGCAAGATGCTTCGTCGTTCCGTGGCGGCTGAATTGGGGGGCGATTGCCAGTGACATCATTTCTTCGCATTGAGCGGCGCTATATGAGGTTCATTCTGGTGAACGGCATGGCGCTGCGCCCGAGAATCCTCTGTATGCTTTGCTGTGAGCCAATCGGCGCCCACTATCTCAAGGAATTCAGCACCCGGCTGTCGTTCTGCGGTCATGACTGTTACGCGCTCTATTGCGACCGCTGGATCTCCAGGGCGGGGCAGATAAAGTGCTCGGCCGTTGCGGAGACCTCTTGCTGATTGGCGCATGCGTATGGGCAAGTGTTCCCGCGCATCGGCTAGAAGAGCCGCCCAGGTTCGAGGTCCCGAAACATCGCTGGACCCAACGTGCGGTCGTTACTGATTCCAACGAAGCGTTATCGGCATCCAAGCCTGCTTCCATTTTTGCGACGCAAACATCGCTGCACCAATCCCTTTGCGCTGTCGGAATTCTCATTCTGCAATTTCCGTCGCAATCTGCATCGCTTCCGGCAGCAGGCCGGGCCCGTGCAACGCGTCCGCCCACGCCATACACGCGTCGATACCTCGGAAAGAGAGTTGGCGAGCGTCTCGGACGCGCTGGCACGCCCATTGCAAAGCTCCTGATCACAACAACGCCGACTGCTCCGTCTGGGGTGAGCCGCGACAAGAACGAGGGAAGGGGACGCTTGGCTGAGGGCGCATCATGTGTGGGATGAAGTATAGCGATCGCAGGACCGTGGTTCGGAAGATCGCTCCTGATCATCGTTGCGGTGCACCACAGTCGTTCCCGAGACCCTTGCCGATATCAAACGTCCGGCCGTGCAAGCGGCCGCGAGGTGGCCCGTAACGCACGGGTAAGCAGTGCCCGGTCCGCGAAGGTCCAGGCAGGCGGAATATCGATGTGGTTTCTGACCCGATCAGGAGGAAAGACGAGATGTCTGGAACTTTAACACTCAACAAGATCACCGCCCAGCGCGGCATATCCGTCGGTGATGCTGCAAAGAAGATTGCAGATCTCGGATGGAATCCTTCCTACGTCCAGGAAGCGATGACCTTTCCCACGGACTACAAGATCGCGAAGGCGCCGAAGGATCCGATGAAGCAGGTCCTCCGCTCCTATTTCCCGATGCAGGAGGAAAAGGACAATCGCGTTTACGGTGCGCTCGACGCTGCGCTGCGCGGCGACATGTTCCGCAACGTCGAGCCGCGGTGGGTCGAGTGGATGAAGCTGTTCCTGGCGATCATCCCGTTCCCGGAAATTTCCGCCGCCAGGTCCATGGCTATGGTCGGCCGCCTCGCTCCGGGTGAAGATCTTCGCACCGGTTTCACGATGCAGATGGTCGACGAGTTCCGTCACTCGACGATCCAGATGAATCTCAAGAAGTGGTACATGGAGAATTACATCGATCCGGCCGGCTTCGACATCACCGAGGAGGCGTTCGGAAAGTGCTACGCCACCACGATCGGCAGGCAGTTCGGTGAGGGCTTCATCACCGGCGACGCGATCACCTCTGCGAACGTGTACCTGACGGTGGTTGCCGAAACCGCGTTCACCAACACGTTGTTCGTCGCCATGCCGTCGGAAGCCGCCCGCAACGGTGACTACGCGCTGCCGACGGTCTTCCTGTCGGTGCAGTCGGATGAGAGCCGGCACATCGGTAACGGCCACTCGATGCTGATGTCGATGCTGAAGGAGCCGGAGAACCATCTGCTGCTGGAGCGCGACATGCGCTATGCCTTCTGGCAGAACCACGCCATCGTCGACGCGGCGATCGGCACCTTCATCGAGTACGGCACCACGAACCGCGACAAGACCAAGGAGTCCTATGCGGAGATGTGGCACCGCTGGATCTTCGAGGACTATTATCGCACCTACATGCTGCCGCTCGAGAAGTACGGCATCAAGATCCATCATGACGACGTTCAGACTGCCTGGAAGCGTCTGACCGAGAAGCACTATGTCCACAAGGTCGCGCAGTTCTTCGCGGTCGGCTGGTCGGCCAACTTCTGGCGCATCGAGGCCCAGACCGACAAGGACTTCGAGTGGTTCGAGCACAAATATCCGGGCTGGTATGCGCAGTTCGGAGACTTCTGGAAGTGGTATGAGAAGCTGTCGCATCGCGGTCAGACCAACATCCTGTTCAACAGCGATGTCGGCTACGTCTATCCGCATCGTTGCTGGTCGTGCCTGGTGCCCTGCCTGATCCGCGAGGACATGGTCACCGGCGAGATCGACGGCAAGCTCTACACTTTCGCCCATGAGCTCGATCGCTGGACGGCCGTCGAAGCCTTCGCCGGCGAATACCAGGGACGCCCGACGCCGGCGATGGGACGGTTCAGCGGCCGTCGCGAATGGGAAAGCGTCTACCACAATGTGGATATCGCCGACGCCATCAAGGATCTCGGCTTCGTGCGCACGGACGGCAAGACCCTGGTCGCCCAGCCGCATCTGCGCTTCGACGAGAAGGAAATGTGGACGCTCGACGACGTCCGCGGCCACATCCTGAAAAGCCCGCTGCTTACGCTGCGGGAGATGAGCCCGGCCGACCGGGAAAAGCATCTCGCCGAGTATCGCAAGGGATTCACCATCAATCCCTGCAACTAACCGAGACGGAAGGGGCCGGCTCCGGCCGGCTCCTTCCCGATCACTCTCCGGAAGATACGCAAGCCTTGGTTTGAGGAGGCCCTATGGGCACGCCCGCTAATGTCGTTCGCCTGCAACCGGTAGGCATAGAATTCGAGGTCGAGGAGAACGAAACCGTTCTTGACGCCGCGTTCCGCCAGGGCATTGCACTGCCGCATGGTTGCAAGGAGGGGCAGTGCTCGGCGTGCAAATGCGTCCTGACCGGGGGCGAAGTCGAACTCAAGAAATACTCGACGTTCGCCCTCAACGAGATGGAGCGAGGCCAGGATTACATCCTGCTGTGCCGGACCTTGGCCTATTCGGATCTCGAGGTGGAGCTCCTCAACTATGACGAGGAGGTGCTGTCGAAATCGATCCCGGTCAGGGACTTCACGGGCACAGTCACGAGCGTCTCCGCGCTGACCCATGACATCCGGCTCCTCGAGATATCGCTCGAGCAACCTCTGAAGTTCTGGGCGGGTCAATATGTCGACATCACGCTCCCGGGGGCAGAGACGATTACGCGCTCGTTTTCCATGGCAAATTCGCCGGTCGAGGGCGAAAAGCTCGCATTCATCATCAAAAAGTACCCGAACGGACGCTTCTCTTCCCGGCTCGACGGAGACCTCGCCGTCGGAACCGCGGTCGGACTCCGCGGACCCTACGGGACCTGCTTCCGGCGAGAAAACAGAACCGGAGCCATAGTCCTGGTCGGCGGCGGATCGGGGATGTCGCCGCTGTGGTCGATCCTGCATGATCACATCGAGTCCGGCGAAGCACGCCCGGTGCACTTCTTCTATGGAGCTCGGACGCGCAACGATCTCTTCTATCTCGATCACTTCGCAGAGCTCGCCGCCAAGCATCCGGAGTTCAACTTCGTCCCGGTGCTCTCCCATGCGGCCGATGATACGGCCTGGGGTGGAGCAAAGGGCTTCGTGCACGAAGCCGTCGGAGCGCACCTTCGCGACGCGGGATATGGCGAAGACGTCGACGTCTATGCCTGTGGACCGTCACCGATGATCGAGGCGCTGGTGCCGGTGCTGCAGATGAACGACGTCGAGTCGGATCGCATCTTCTTCGACAAGTTCACACCAGCCAACAACTGAGGTTTTTCGAACAGCGACTGTGCCTTTTATAGAGCCCACCAAGGGAGGAGGAAGACGACCATGACTGCCGTTCAAAGTGTTCCAGCGAAATCCGGTGCAGCAGGCGCTGCGGTATTTCCGGATTCGGACAGCCGCAAGTACCGGTATTTCGAGCCCCGCAGCAAGCGGGCGACGCACTATGAGGACGTGACCGTAGACGTTCAGCCCGATCCGGAGCGCTATCTGCTGCAGGACTGGATCATCTCCTTCCCCAACGGGAAGGGAGCCTACACCAAGGACAACACCGCCGCGCTGAGCTCGAATTGGCATGCCTTCCGTGCGCCCGACCAGGAGTGGGAGCGCACCCACTACCAACGCCAGTCCAAGATCGAGACGATGGTCCAGTCGGTGATCGCCAACGGCCGCAAGTCCGGCGCGCCGAAGGGCTTCGACAAGGCCTGGGTCAAGATCCTGCAAAACCACCTCGGCGCGTGGAAACATGCCGAATTCGGGCTTGGCACGTCGCTAATGCAGGCGCAGCGCTACGGCTACACCCAGATGATCAACAACGCGACCCTGACGAACTCGTCCTACAAGCTTCGTCTGGCCCAGGACATCACGCTCTATCTCGCCGAGATCGGAATGGACATTCCGGGCTTCGACGACGCCGCGGGCAAGCGGGTGTGGCTGGAGGACAAGGGCTGGCAGGGTACCCGCGAAGCGATCGAATCGATCATGGGGTCGGCCGACTATCTTGAGCAGTACTTCGCCACCAACATCGTGTTCGAGCCGCTGGTCGGCGAGCTGTTCCGCAGCGGTTTCCTGATGCAGGTCGGCTCGCCGAACGGCGACTTCATCACGCCGGCGGTTATTTCGGCGGCCGAGGCCGACTATGAGCGCAATCTCGCGAACACAATCGACCTGATGCACCTGCTGGTGACCGACAATCAGCATGCCGCGCACAACAAGAAGCTGTTCCAGGGCTGGGTGAACAAGCACGTGGCGCTCGCCGGCAAGGCGGCCGCCGGACTGCAGCCGATCTGGTCGCAGCCGCATTCGAAGCCGGTGCAGTACGCCGACGTCCGCGCGCAGTCGGTCGAACGCATCAAGAAGATTCTCGGCGAGCTCGGCCTCGTCCTTCCCAAGGAGTAAATTGCAATGTCCGTTGCTTCAAGAAGTGCGACCAACCAGAACATCTTCCAGAAGATGGGAGATCTTCGTTTTGAACAGACGATTTCCCATCAGTGCGGTGTCACCATGAACGACAGCGTCGAGGCGCGCGCCATCGCTGAATTCATGGGCAAGAAGCCGAACGTGACCGTGACCTACCAGCCGGCCCTGATCCGCATCGACGGCGAGGGCAAGCTGATCTTCAAGATGGACGAGATCAGCGACATCCTCGGAAAGGACATGACGGCCGAGATATTCGAAGTGAATACCTCGACCCACTACGGCCGGATGGTGCGCATCGACGACAATACCGTGACGCTGTTCGGAAAC
>NZ_JAQOSR010000023.1:0-64260 GCF_046718885.1 Bradyrhizobium sp. UFLA01-814
GACGCCTTCACCTCCGAGGAATGTGCCAACTACCTCAAAAATTCAGGCTATCGAACTTAATGCCATCACGCTTTAGGCTGCGGCGCGACACGTCGCCTCGCATGCGCAGCCGTGCTACTGCTCCCTGACAACAACAAGACGTCAGGGAGCACGCCATGTCGACCACAACCCACGCACCGAAAGCCATCGATCCGTCCGCCTCGCTGCATGCCGAAGCGCTGGGACTGGCGAAGAACCACGGCCGCCTCGCCGGGCGGCGCGTCATCGTGGTCGGCGCGGGACAACGCACGACGGTGGATGAAGCGCCGCCGATCGGCAATGGCCGCGCCATGAGCGTGCTGTTCGCGCGAGAGGGCGCTGCGGTCGCCTGCCTCGACGTCAACAAGGACGCGGCCGACGACACCGTCGCGCAGATCACCGGCGAAGGCGGCAAGGCCTTCACCGATGTGGTCGATGTCTCCGACGTCGCGGCGATCGCTCCCGCGGTCGAACGCTGCGCGCAGAGGCTCGGCGGGCTCGACGGGCTGGCGCTCAACGTCGGCATCTCCTCCGGCCTGTCGCTGCCCAAGATGACGGCCGAAGCCTGGGACCGCGACTATGCCGTCAATGTGCGCAGCCACATGCTGTTCGCGCAGAAGGCGCTGGAGGTGATGGCGCCGGGCGGCGCGATCATCCTGATCTCCTCGATGGCGAGCCAGCGCGCCGGCGGGCGCAACCCGGCCTACGAATCCTCCAAGGCGGCGCAGATCGCGCTGGGCCGGGCGATCGCGCGGGCCGGCGAGGACAAGGGAATTCGCTGCAATGTGATCGCGCCCGGCTTCATGGACACGCCGATGGGCCGTGACGCCAGCCGCAGGCGATCGGACCGCGCCTTGACAGTGCCTTTCGGCCGCCAGGGCACCGGCTGGGAGGTCGCCTATACTGCGCTGTTCCTGATTTCGAATGAATCTTCCTACGTGAACGCGCACACCCTGTTCCTCGATGCCGGCCACATGGGCGGAATTGTGCGCAGCTAGCCTGCGGAGCGCGAATGCCTCGGGCATTGCGCTCGTCGCGGCAATGCACAATTCTCCTTCATCAGTCATTCTCTGGAACATATACATGAGCCAATCGACCAAACTTCTCGAGCCCTACAAGCTCGGCCCGCTGACGCTGCCGAACCGCCTGGTGATGGCGCCACTGACGCGCAACCGCGCGGTGCCGCCCGGCATGGTGCCGAGCCCGCTCGCGGTGGACTATTACGGCCAGCGCGCCTCCGCCGGCCTTCTGATCACCGAGGCGAGCCAGGTCTCACAGCAGGGCCAGGGCTATCAGGACACGCCCGGCATCTATTCGAAGGAACAGGTCGAGGGCTGGCGCAAGGTCACCGATCGGGTGCATGAGCGCGGCGGCCGCATCTTCATCCAGCTCTGGCATGTCGGCCGCATCTCGCACACCTCGTTGCAGCCGAACGGCGGCGCGCCGGTGGCGCCGAGCGCGATCCGCGCCAAGGGCAAGACATTCGTGAGCGGCACCTTCGCCGACGTGTCCGAGCCGCGCGCGCTCGAACTGTCGGAAATTCCGGGGATCATCGAGGACTTCAAGCGCGGCACGGCGAATGCGCTGGCGGCCGGCTTCGACGGCGTCGAGATCCACGGCGCCAACGGCTATTTGCTCGACCAGTTCGCCCGCGACGGCACCAACAAGCGCACCGACGCTTATGGCGGCGGAATCGAGAACCGCGCCAAGCTGATGCTGGACGTGTCCAAGGCGGTCGCCATCGAGGCCGGCGCCGATCGCACCGGCATCCGGATCTCGCCGGTGACGCCGGCCAACGACATCACCGACTCCAATCCGCAAGCGCTGTTCGACTACATCGTCGACCAGCTCAGTGCGCTGAAGCTGACCTATCTCCATGTCGTCGAGGGCGCGACCGGCGGCCCGCGCGATATCGCGCCGTTCGACTACGCCTCGCTGCGCAAGCGCTTCAAGCAGGCCTATGTCGCCAACAACGGCTACGATTTCGCGCTGGCGGAGAAAGTGCTGGAGGCCGGCGCGGCCGACCTGATCGCGTTCGGCAAGCCGTTCATCTCCAATCCCGATCTGGTCGAGCGGCTCAAGACCGGCGCGACGCTCAACGAGTGGGACAAGGCGACCTTCTACGGCGGCGGCGCCAAGGGCTACACCGACTATCCGACGCTGAGGGCGACCGAGGCGGCGGAGTAGCGCGCTCTCTCTCCACATCGTCATTCCGGGGCGATGCGAAGCATCGAACCCGGAATCTCGAGATTCCGGGTCTGGTGCTTGCGCACCATCCCGGAATGACCTGGCAAACAACAAAACGGCCGGGATCGCTCCCGGCCTTCTGTCGTTCTCGGATGGCGTCGGCTGTTACGCCTTGTCCTACTTACTTCGCTTCGGCGCGCTTCGGCGGGTTGGCCGGCCACGACTTGATCAGCGTGTCGTAGTCGATCGTCTCGCCCTTCGGCTTCTCGTTCGCGAGCTTGCGCTGCGGAGCGATGGTGCCGTCCTTCTCGGCCTTCTTGTACCAGAACTCGGCGGATTCCTTCTTGTTCAGCTTCGGTCCGCAGGCGCCCTGCACACCGGACTTCTCAAGACGCTCCATCACCGAATCCTGGGCCGCGGCCAGCGCGTCCATCGCCTGCTGCGGCGTCTTGGTACCGGACGACGCATCGCCGATGTTCTGCCACCACAGCTGCGCGAGCTTCGGATAGTCGGGCACGTTGTTGCCGGTCGGGGTCCACTGCACGCGCGCGGGCGAGCGGTAGAACTCGATCAGGCCGCCGAGCTTCGGCGCACGCTCGGTGAACGACTTGTCCCAGATATCGGACTCACGGATGAAGGTGAGACCGACATGGCTCTTCTTCAGCGACACCGACTTCGAGATGATGAACTGCAGATAGAGCCAGGCTGCCTTGCGGCGATCCGGCGGGGTCGACTTCAGGAGCGTCACGGAGCCGGCGTCCTGATAGCCGAGCTTCATGCCTTCCTTCCAGTATGAGCCGTGCGGCGACGGAGCCATACGCCACTTCGGCGTACCGTCCGCGTTCATCACGGCGATGCCCGGCTTCACCATGTCGGCCGTGAAGGCGGTGTACCAGAACATCTGCTGGGCGATGTTGCCCTGCGCCGGCACCGGACCCGCTTCCGAGAAGGTCATGCCCTGGGCCTGCGGCGGGGCATACTTCTTCAGCCAGTCGAGATATTTGGTGATCGAGTAGACTGCGGCCGGGCCGTTGGTGTCGCCACCACGCTCGACCGAGGAGCCGACCGGGCGGCAGCCTTCCATGCGGATGCCCCACTCGTCGACCGGCAGGCCGTTCGGGATACCCTTGTCGCCGTTGCCGGCCATCGACAGCCAGGCGTCGGTGAACCGCCAGCCGAGCGAGGGATCCTTCTTGCCGTAGTCCATATGGCCGTAGATCTTGACGCCGTTGATCTCCTTGATGTCGTTGGTGAAGAACTCGGCGATGTCTTCATAGGCCGACCAGTTCACGGGCACGCCGAGCTCATAGCCATACTTGGCCTTGAACTTGGCCTTGTACTCGGGGTTGGTGAACCAGTCGTAGCGGAACCAATAGAGGTTCGCGAACTGCTGGTCGGGCAGCTGGTAGAGCTTGCCGTCCGGCGCCGTGGTGAACGACTTGCCGATGAAGTCATCGACGTCGAGCATCGGGTCGGTGACCTCCTTGCCCTCACCCTTCATGTAGTCCGACAGGATGATGGTCTGACCGTAGCGGAAGTGGGTGCCGATCAGGTCGGAGTCGTTGATCCAGCCGTCATAGACGTTCTTGCCCGACTGCATCTGGGTCTGCAGCTTCTCGACGACGTCACCTTCCTGGATGATGTCGTGCTTGAGCTTGATGCCGGTCAGTTCGGAGAACGCCTTGGCCAGCGTCTGCGATTCATATTCATGCGTCGTGATCGTTTCCGAGACGACGTTGATCTCCATGCCCTTGAAGGGTTCGGCGGCCTTGGCGAACCACTCGAGCTCCTTCTTCTGGTCTTCCTTCGACAGCGTCGAGGGCTGGAATTCCGCGATCCACTTCTGGATCACGGCATCGTCGGCGGCGCGGGCCGGCGTGGCGACCGCGAGCGAGGCTGCGATCAGCGCGGCGGCGCTGGTCATAGTCAAAAGACTATCCTTTGTCGTTCTCAAATGTCGCATTATGATTCCTCCGGTTGCAGCGACAAACAAAACCCCAGGCCCGGGTTGACCCCGGATCTGCTCTTCTTCGCTTTCGTCAGACGGTGCGAAAGATCGCCACGGCTGAAAGAAGCGAAATCAGCGTTGCGAGCCACAGGCTCGAAATTTCCACGCCCTCGCCGATCGGCAGGGTGAGGATCGGATCGGTGCCGACGAGGCCGATCCACACCAGGTGGATCACCGCCGCCAGCACCAGCGAAATGAACAAACGATCGCCGCGCGTGGTCGGGATGCGCAGCACGCCGACCCGCTCGGCCTCGGGATAGACCGCCGCGAGCCAGGTCATCACGCCGAGCGTCGAGGCCAGCAGCACGAAGAAGATCGCGGTCGGCAGCGTCCAGGCCATCCATGCGATGCTTTCCATGATCGCCTCCTAGACCCGGCCGAGCGCGAAGCCGCGCGCGATGTAGTTGCGGACGAACCAGATCACCAGCGCGCCCGGAATGATGGTGAGCACGCCGGCGGCGGCAAGCAAGCCCCAGTCCATGCCGGCCGCCGAGACCGTGCGCGTCATGATCGCCGCGATCGGCTTGGCCTGCACCGAGGTCAGCGTGCGCGCCAGCAGCAGCTCGACCCAGGAGAACATGAAGCAGAAGAAGGCGGCGACGCCGATGCCGCTCGCGATCAGCGGCACCAGGATCTTGATGAAGAAGCGCGGGAACGAATAGCCGTCGAGGAAGGCGGTCTCGTCGATCTCGCGCGGCACGCCGGAGACGAAGCCTTCGAGGATCCACACCGCCAACGGCACGTTGAAGATGCAGTGCGCGAGCGCGACCGCCCACGGCGTATCGAACAGGCCGATTGCCGAATAGAGGTTGAAGAACGGCAGCGCGTAGACCGCCGCCGGCGCCATGCGGTTCGACAGCAGCCAGAAGAACAGGTGCTTGTCGCCGAGGAAGCGGTAGCGCGAGAACGCATAGGCCGCCGGCAACGCCACCGCGATCGAGATGATGGTGTTGAGCACGACGTATTCGAGCGAATTGATGTAGCCCGAATACCAGCTCTCGTCGGTGAAGATGCGCTTGTAGTGCTGCAGCGTCGGCGTGTGCGGCCACAGCGTCATCGTCGAGACGATCTCGGCGTTGGTCTTGAAGCTCATGTTGACGAGCCAGTAGATCGGCAACAGCAGGAAGATCAGGAACAGCGCCATGATCAGGCGGCGGCCGGGGATCGAATGCATCACGCCGCTCCTTCCTTGGCCGGACGCTCGGAGCCGGCATTGACCATCACGGTGTAGAACACCCAGCACACGATCAGGATGATCAAATTGTAGACCAGCGACAGCGCCGCGGCCTTTCCGAGGTCGAACTGGCCGAGCGCGATCTTGACGAGCTCGATCGAGACGAAGGTCGTCGAATTGCCGGGGCCGCCGCCGGTGACCACGAACGGCTCGGTGTAGATCATGAAGCTGTCCATGAAGCGCAGCAGCACCGCGATCAGCAGCACGCGGTTCATCTTCGGCAGCTGGATCGCCTTGAACACCGCCCAGCGCGAGGCGCCGTCGATCTGCGCGGCCTGGTAATAGGCGTCGGGGATCGACTTCAGGCCGGCATAGCAGAGCAGCGCGACGAGGCTGGTCCAGTGCCAGACGTCCATCACGATGACCGTGACCCAGGCGTCGACCTCGTTGGACACGTAATTGTAGTTGAGGCCGAGGTGGTTCAGCACATAGCCGAGCAGGCCGATATCGGGCCGGCCGAATATCTGCCAGATGGTGCCGACCACGTTCCACGGAATCAGCAGCGGCAAGGCGAGGATGACGAGGCAGGCCGCGACGCTCCAGCCCTCGCGCGGCATCGACAGCGCGACGATGATGCCGAGCGGCACCTCGATCGCGAGGATCACGGCAGAGAAGAACAGGTTGCGGCCGAGCGAGGCCAGGAAGCGCCCGCCGAGATCGGTCGATGGATCGAGCAGCTCCTTGAACCAGCCGACGCCGTTCCAGAAGAACTGGTTGTTGCCGAAGGTGTCCTGCATCGAATAGTTCACGACGGTCATCAGCGGCAGCACCGCCGAGAACGCGACCACCAGGAACACCGGCAGCACCAGGAACCAGGCTTTTTGGTTGATCGTCTTGTCCATCAGGCGACCCCCTCCACCAAATGGCTGTCGGCATAGACGTGGACATGCGCGGGATTGAAGATCAGCCCGGCGGTGTCGCCGGAGACCGAGAAGCCCGGCGGCACGCGCGCGGCGAATTTGGTATCGCCGACCCGCACGCGGGCGAACTGGATGCGGCCGAGGTCGTCGATCCGCTCGATGGTGGCCGACAGCAGCCCTGACGCGGGCGCCGTGACATCGACGAATTCCGGCCGCACGCCGATCTCGATCTTCTTGCCCGCAGGCAGCACACCATAGTTTCGATGCAGGCCGATGACATGGCCGTCGACCCGCGCCTCGTGACCACTGACCTCGGCGGGCACGATGTTCATGCCGGGCGAGCCGATGAAATACCCGACGAAGGTGTGCGCCGGCTTGTCGAACAATTCGGCCGGCGTGCCGCTCTGCACCACGCGGCCGTCATGCATCACGACGACGGTGTCGGCGAAGGTCAGCGCCTCGGTCTGGTCGTGGGTGACGTAGATCATCGTGAGGTCGAGCTCGCGGTGCAGCGCCTTCAGCTTGGAGCGCAGCTGCCACTTGAGCTCGGGATCGATCACCGTCAGCGGTTCGTCGAACAGGACGGCCGCGACGTCGGAGCGCACCAGGCCGCGGCCGAGCGAGATCTTCTGCTTGGCGTCGGCGGTGAGCCGCGTCGCCTTGCGTTTGAGATAGGGCTTGAGGTCGAGCAGATCGGCGATCTGCCTGACCCGCGCGTCGACTTCGGCCTTCGCGACGCCGCGATTCTTCAGCGGGAAGGCCAGATTCTGGCCGACCGTCATGGTGTCGTAGATCACCGGGAACTGGAACACCTGCGCGATGTTGCGCTTCTGCGTCGACAGCGGCGTGATGTCGCGGCCGTCGAACAGGATCTTTCCGCGCGACGGCGTCACGATGCCGGAGATCAAATTGAGCAGCGTGGTCTTGCCGCAGCCGGACGGCCCGAGCAGCGCATAGGCGCCGCCCTGCCGCCAGGTCATGGTGACCGGCTTCAGCGCAAAGGATTCCTGCGGCGCGTCGTTGCCGCCGTAGGAGTGCGCGAGATCGACGAGGTCAATGCGGGCCATGGAGCATCTCCCTCACTTGCCGTTGCCGGCTGACGCGTTTGCCGCACGCGCACTGCGATGCACGTTGCCCGAAAACGCGGTCGCGGGCGACGCGACGAGGCGGTCGGCCGCGTCGAACACGAAGATGTTGTCGGGATCGAGCGCGGCGTCGAGCACCTGCCCGGGTTCATATTCGTGCACGCCGTGCAGCACCGCAACCCAGTTCGAGCCGTGGACATGGACGTGCACAAAGCTCTCCGACCCGGTGATCTCGGTCACCGTCACCGCGGCGGAAAATTTGTGACGGCCGGCCGCGACATTCCCGACCTCGAGCTGGTGCGCACGGAAGCCGGTCCGGTAAGCGCCGTCGGGCAGATTGGCATAGAGGCCGGCCGCGGGCGCCTGCTCGCCGCCGGCATAGATCACTTGCGCGCCCTTCTTCTCGATGCCGATGATGTTGAGCGGCGGATCGGAAAACACCTGCGCGACGCGTAGCGTGTCGGGATGGCGGTAGACCTTGGGCGTCGCGCCGGTTTGCAGCGCCCGGCCCTGCCACATGCAGACCGTGTCGCCGCCGAGCAGCAGCGCTTCCGACGGTTCGGTGGTGGCATAGACGAAGATCGCGCCGGAGGCCTCGAAGATGCGCGGCAGCTCGGCGCGCAGCTCCTCGCGCAGCTTGTAGTCGAGATTGGCAAGCGGCTCATCGAGCAGCACGAGGTCGGCGCCCTTGACCAGCGCCCTTGCGATCGCGGTGCGCTGCTGCTGGCCGCCGGAGAGTTGCAGCGGCGTGCGCTTCAGGAACGGCTCGAGCCTCAACAGGCTGGCCGCTTCCACGACCCGCCGCTCGATCTCGGCGCGCGGCTTGCCCTGCACGCGCAGCGGCGAGGCGATGTTCTCGTAGACGGTCAGCGAGGGATAGTTGATGAACTGCTGATAGACCATCGCGACCGAACGCTGCCGCACGTCGGCGCCGGTGACGTCCTTGCCGTCGACCAGCACGCGGCCGGTGGTCGGCTTGTCGAGGCCGGCGAGCAGCCGCATGATCGAGGTCTTGCCCGACAGCGTCGGCCCGAGCAGCACGCTGAGCGTGCCACGCTCCAGCGTCAGCGACACATCGCGGATGGTCGGAATGCCATCCACGGTTCGCGTGACATTCTGCAGTGTGACGCTCATGCCCGTCCTCCCGCTTCGCGGAGGGGACGTTCACCGGACACGCGGTTGGCGAGCATCCACTCGTCGAGCGCGGCGATTTCACCCGCCGTCATCCGCAAGCCCAGCTTGGATCGTCGCCAGACGACATCGTCCGCAGTCCGAGCCCATTCGTTCGCCATCAGGTACCTGACTTCGCTTTCCGTCAAGGTGGCGCCGAAGGAGCGGCCGAGATCGGCCGTCGATGTTGCGTTGCCCAAGACTTTGCTGGCGCGCGTGCCATAGGCATGGGCGAGACGATTGGCGTGCGATTGCGCGAGAAACGGATAGTTGCGGATCAATTCGGCGCTCAGCGCCGCGACCGCGGATACATCCATGTCGCCGCCGGGCAGCGGCGCCTTGCCGGTCCAGCCCTCCTGCGCCTTTGTGCCGCGGAGATAAGGCGACAGCCGCTCCAGCGCCTCTTCGGAGAGGCGGCGATAGGTCGTGATCTTGCCGCCATAGATCGACAGTAGCGGCGCACCGCCGGGCGTATCGAGCTCGAACACATAGTCGCGGGTCGCGGCCTTGGCTTCGCTCGCGCCGTCGTCATAGAGCGGACGCACGCCGGAATAATTCCAGACCACGTCCTCGGGCTTCACCGGCTTGGCGAGATAGGCGCTGGCGGACGCGCAGAGATATTCGATCTCCTCCTGCGTCGCCTTCACCTTGGCCGGATCGCCGTCATAGTCGCGATCGGTGGTACCGATCAGCGAGAAGTCGTTCTGATAGGGAATGACGAAGATGATGCGGCCGTCGGCATTCTGGAAGATGTAGGCACGGTCGTGGTCGTAGAGCTTCGGCACCACGATGTGCGAGCCCTGCACCAGGCGCACCTTGGCGCGCGCGTTGACGCCGGCGCCCGAGGCCAGGACCTGTTCGACCCAGGGACCGCCGGCATTGACCAGCACACGTGACTGGATCGTATCGCGGGCACCCGTAACACTGTCCTCGACCGTGACGTGCCAGACGCCGTCGACCTGCCTGATCTCGACCGCGCGGGTGCGGGTGCGGATTTCGGCGCCGCGATCGGCGGCATCGCGCGCGGTCAGCGCAACCAGCCGGGCGTCGTCGACGAAGCAGTCGGAATATTCGAAACCCTTGGTGTAGCGGCCCGGGATCAGCGGCTTGCCGACCACGTCGCGGGTCAGATCGACCGAGCGCGTCGCCGGCAGCAAATGCCGGCCGCCGATGTGGTCGTAGAGGAAGAGGCCGAGCCGCAGCAGCCAGGCCGGGCGCAGGCCGGCGTGGTGCGGCAAAACGAAACGCAGCGGCCGAATGATGTGGGGCGCGATCTGCCAGAGGATTTCGCGCTCGATCAGCGCCTCGCGCACCAGACGAAACTCGTAATATTCGAGGTAGCGCAGACCGCCATGCACGAGCTTGGTCGACCAGGACGACGTCCCGCTGGCCAAGTCGTTCATTTCACAGAGGAAAACAGAGTTACCCCGGCCCGCTGCATCGCGCGCGATGCCGCAGCCATTAACGCCGCCTCCGATGATGGCGAGGTCGTAAATCTGATCCAAAGAACGCTTCCCCCGGCAACCGCCTTCGCTTTGACGGTTTTACTTTCGGATTGGAGTAAATCACAACCAAAAACGAAAGCAAAGTGAAAACGGGGAACTTTGTCTGGGGATTCTTTGGGCGGAGTGCTCGCGGTCAGGGCTTTTGGGGAGGACGGGACGAGCAACGCTTGGGGTGACGCCAGGCAAGGCGGTGGGCGATCAGGGACGCTGTGGCGATCGTCCGACGCGCAATTCCGGCAGAGCCTTTTCGGGATAGTAGGTACGGCGAACTTCACCGCCTACCCGCTGGGCGCAAGCTCGGCTGTCGCGCACAAAGTAGGCCGCGAGCAAAAGCACACCGGTCGACGCGACGAATGTATGACGGCTGGCGAACAGGACGTAGAAGACCAACGATGCGACGAAAAGGATCGCATACCATTTGAGCGCGAAGCGGAGATAGATTCGCCCGACCGAGCGATCCCTGTTCATCGGATCGCCCGATTGCCTGGCAGCGACGCCGACAGCACGAGAAAGAAAAGCGGAAAGAACACGAAGACCGCGGCATAGGCCCAGAGGTGTCCGCCGCCGAGCGCGACTTGCAGGGCGCTATATCCCGATGATTTTCGGTGCGCCAGGAGTGCCCAGAATGCAAAGCAGAACAGCGGCATCGTGAGATACTTCCACTGCTCTCGCCAGTCGCGCAGGATGGTCGCGAGATCGCCAAGCAATGCGATCAGGAACAGGGAAAACGTGACGGCGTAGAGCGAGACCAGCGGCAGGAAGAGGTGCTCGAACCTCATTTGCGCGGCTGCTTCAGCCGACATCGGGATGCCATCCGCAAACAGGCTGCCGAGCGACGGGATTGCGAACAGCCGCATGTCAAAGCCCATCGCCTGGCCAAGCCAGAACACGACGATCGCCACCAGGCCGATTACCGACTGCGCGAGGAAGGCCCCGCTCGCGGTGCGCTGACACAGCGATCCCGAAGAGAGGATCCGCGACAGTCCGTAAAGCAGTTTCCCGCCGCGGCCGTTCTGCTGTTCCAGTTCCGAAAGCCAGGCCGGGCGGCTCCCGCTGCCGAAGCGAAAGATGTCGGCACGGACGCTACGCGACGGCGGCTGGGTCTCACCATCGAACGCGCGCATGACCACAAGCGCAGAAACGCCGCCGGCCAGCGCCGTTGCGCACGCGGATGCGACGTTAAAGCCAAGGACAAACGAGACGATGCCGAACATCGCCGCCATGCCCAATGCCGTGACGATCTTGAATTGCGTGCTGACCAACGAACCGCTCCACCTCAGGCAGGCTACAGCAGCGGCCGAAAGGCATCCGAAACAGGTTCGCTAAAACTTGAGCGATTAGGCGCCTTGCGCGCTGCGCAGCGCCGCGGGTGCCGCGTCGGCGCCGTTGTCGTCGAGATCGACTTGCGGCTTGTCCATCGCGACGACCACCTCGATGCCGCGGCTATGGCAGATGTTGGCGAGGCCCGCGGGGAGCGGTGAATCGGTGACGAAGGTCTGGATCTGGCTCATATGGGCGATCCGCACCGGCGCGCTGCGGCGGAGCTTGGTCGAGTCCGAGACCAGCATCACGTTGCGCGCATTGGCGATGATCGCCTGCGCGACCTGCACCTCGCGATAGTCGAAGTCGAGCAGCGCGCCCTCCTCGTCGATCGCCGATGCGCCGATGATGGCGTAGTCGACCTTGAACTGGCCGATCAGCTGCGTCGCGGTGGAGCCGACCACGGCGCCGTCGGCGCGGCGCACCGTGCCGCCAGCCACCACGACCTCGATGCGCGGATGGCGATACAGCAGCATCGCGACGTTGAGGTTGTTGGTGATGACGAGCAGATCCTCATGCGAGGTCAGCGCGCTCGCGACCTCTTCCGTGGTGGTGCCGATATTGATGAACAGCGAGCAGCCGTTCGGAATCCGTGCCGCCGCGGCAGCGCCGATCGCCTTCTTCTCCTCGGCGGCGACGAAGCGGCGCGCCTCATAGGCGAGGTTCTCGACGCCCGAGGCGATGATCGCGCCGCCATGGATGCGGGTCAGCGAGCGCTGATCGCAGAGATCGTTGAGGTCCTTGCGGATGGTCTGCGCCGACACCTCGAATCGCTTGGCGAGGTCTTCGACCATGACCCGGCCGAACGCGCGCGCGATGTTGAGGATTTCAGTCTGGCGATGGGAGAGTCCGGCCACGGCGGCCCCCTTGAAACGGCGAGTCGCCCATGGTGCGACCGTTCGGCACGGAGGTCAACGTGCAGTGCCGTGTCAGGGACGGCCGGGCGAAGGTGGACGCTTCGCCCGGACCACGCGCTATCGCGCAAAGGTGTTCTACGACGCCACCTGCATGGATTGACCGGTGAGCAGCCGGCGCGCCGCGCGCTCGGCCTCGCGGGCATTGCGGAAGATCTGGCCTTCAAGGCGGTCGAAAAGGTGCGATGCAGCAAAGAACTGATAACCACGCGTATCGCGCACCACGATACCCGCCGTCTGCGAACTCACTTCGATCACGTAACTGTCGGACATTGTAAGCCTCGGTTTGACTCCGGCCCGACAACGGAGTCGCTGGCTGTTTGTTCCTCAGTTATTTTGCGCGGCGAAGCGCCGGAATCCGATGCTTTTTGCAATCAAACCACGCTCCGGACTCAGTTTCGACGCGTTTGCCTCCGCGCCGAATCAGCGGCACTGGCGCGACGAATGTCAGGTCTCGATCGTGGCGCCATCGCGCTGGATCGGTTGCGGATGGCCCTGCTCGTCGATCGAGACATAAGTGAAATTGCCGTCGGTCACGAGGATCGACTGCTGCTCGCGACGGCGCAGCACCCAGGCCTCGAGATGTACCGTGATCGAGGTGCGGCCGATGCGCACGAGATTGGCATGGACGGAGACCAGATCGCCGACATTGACCGCTTTGCGAAAATTCATCGCGTCGATCGCGACCGTCACGGTGCGCGACTTCGCCACCTTTGAGGCGAACACACCGCCGCCGAGATCCATCTGGCTGAGCAGCCAGCCGCCGAAGATGTCGCCATTGGCATTGGTGTCGGCCGGCATCGCCAGCGTGCGGATGCAGAGATCGCCCTTCGGCTCAGCATCGTTGCTCAGCGGCGCGTGAACATGGGTGTCGGTCACTTGCGAGGCGGTCACCTGCGAATCGGTCACTTGCGAATCGGTCACTTGAAGGCCTCCCAGCCGGGATCCGGCGCAAATCGTCCGCCGAACTTGCGCATCAAGGCCTGCATCGCCGACACCACATTGTCGACGCCGCGGCTGCGCGCATAGTTGAGCGGGCCGCCGCGGAACGGGGCATAGCCGGTGCCGAAGATCATCGCGCCGTCGACCATGTCGGGATTGTCGACGATGCCCTCGCGCAGGGCGGCGACGCAGACATTCGAGATCGGCAGCACCAGGCGGTCGATCATCTCATCGCTCACCCGGGGACCCGTCTCGGGCAACGGCGCCTTCTCCGCCTTGCCGTCCTTCCAGGTGTAGAAGCCCTTGCCGGTCTTGCGGCCGAGCTCGCCCCTGACGACTTTCTCGCGCAACCATGCAGGCGTCGGCGGCAGCGTATCGCCGAACTTCGAGCGCAACATGTCGCCAACATCGAGGCAGATATCGAGGCCAACCTGGTCAGCAAGTTCGATCGGCCCCATCGGCATGCCGAACTCGACCGCGGCCGCGTCGATCAGGCGCTGGTCGGTCTTCTCGTCCAGCATCATCATCGCTTCCAGCATGTAGGGCGTCAGCGCGCGGTTGACGAGGAAGCCCGGCGAGCTCTTCACCGACAGCGGCAGGCGGTCGATGGCGCCGACGAAAGCGAGCGCCTCCTTGAGCATGCCGGTATCGGTGCCGTCATGGCTGACGACCTCGACGAGTTGCAGCCGCGACACCGGGTTGAAGAAGTGCAAGCCGAGCAGCCGCTCCGGCCGTACCAGCGTGGTGCGCAGATCCTGCAGCGGGATGCTCGAGGTGTTGGTAGCGAGGATCGCGCCGGGCTTCATCTTCGGCTCGAGGGAGGCATAGACCTTCTGCTTCAGCTCGAGCTTTTCCGGCACCGCCTCGATGATCAGATCGGCGTTGCGGACGCCCTCGCCGTCCATGTCGGGAATCAGGCGGTCGAGCGCGTCGCGCTGGTCGATCCGCTTGCGCATGATCTTGCCGTACAGCTCCGAAGCCCGCTTCATCGCGCCCGCGATCGGCTCGGCCTTCATGTCGGCGAGCGTCACCCGCATGTCCTGGTTGGCGCACCAGGCCGCGATATCGCCACCCATCGCGCCGGCGCCGATGACATGGACATGCGCAACCTTGTTGCCGCTGCCGGCGACCTTCTTCATCTGCTCGCGCAGGAAGAACACGCGGATCAGATTCTGCGCGGTCGGCGTCACCATCAGATTGGCGAACGAGGCCTTCTCCGCATTCAGCATCGCCGCGCGATTGCCGGCGTACTTCTCCCACAGATCGATCAGCGCATAGGGCGCCGGGTAATGCTTGCGCGGCGCGGCCTTCTCGGCCTCGCTGCGCATCCGCGAGGCGAGGAAGCCCCTGACCGGACCAAGATTGAGAATCGAGTTGAGCGCGCCCGGCCTGGCGCGCTTCAGCCGGCCGAACACCGCATCCTTCACCGCGTTGCGGACATGGCGCTCCTGGGTGACGGCGTCGACCAGGCCGAGCGACTTGGCGCGGCGCGCGTCGATCGTCTTGCCGGTCAGCATCAAGGTCATCGCCTGCATCGGGTTGACCAGCTCGGTGAAGCGCACCGTACCGCCGAGACCGGGATGCAGGCCGAGCATCACCTCGGGGAAGCCGAGCCGCGCGTCGTCGATCGCGATCCGCATCTGGCAGGCCAGCGCGACCTCGAGGCCGCCGCCGAGGCAGAAGCCGTGGATGACGGCGACCGAGGGCACACGCAGCGCCTCGAGCCGGTCGATCACCGCATGGGCGCGACCGATGACGAACTCGACCGCGCTGGAATCGCTGGCGCCGCGAAACTCATTGACGTCGGCGCCGGCGATGAAGCCGCTTGGCTTAGCCGAGCGCACCACGAGGCCGGTCGGCCGCTGGTTCTCGAGCGCCGAGACGATGGCATCGAGCTCCTCGAGCAGATCGGCGGACAGCGTGTTGGCGCTGGCGTCGGCGCGATCGAACAGCAGCCAGGCGATGCCGTCCTCATCGCGCGTCAGCTTGAAATTCCGGTAGGGGCCGTCGGCGGCAGGCTTCGGCCCAAGTTCGAGCACGCGATCGGCGAGAACGTCCATGATCCGTGAATCCATGATCACACCGTCTCTATCAACATCGCGCCGCCCTGCCCGCCACCGATGCATTCGGTGGCGACGCCGCGCCTGGTGCCGAGCCGCTTCATCGCATTGACCAGATGCAGCACGATGCGGTTGCCGCTGGTGCCGACGGGATGGCCGAGGCTGATCGCGCCGCCATCGACGTTGAGCTTCGCGCGGTCGATCTCGCCGGCCGCGCCGTCGAGCCCGAGAATCTCGCGGCAGAATGTCTCGTCGTTCCACGCCGCGAGGCAGCCCAGCACCTGGGTGGCGAAGGCCTCGTTGAGCTCCCAGGTCTCGACGTCCTGCAAGGTCATGGCGTTGCGCTTGAGCATCGCGCTCGCCGACAGCACCGGGCCGAGGCCCATGATCGAGGGATCGAGCGCCGACCATTGGCTGTCGAGGATGACGGCCTTCGGCGTCAGCCCGTGCTTGGCTACCGCCGTCTCCGACGCCAGGATCACCCAGGAAGCGCCGTCGGTGATCTGCGAGGAATTGCCGGCGGTGACCTGGCCCCAGGGCCGTTCGAACACCGGCTTCAGCTTCGCCAGCGTCTCGGGCGTCGAGTCCGGGCGGACGCCGTCGTCGTGGTCGTAGAACTTGCCGTCGCGGGAGAACGCGGTCTCGACCTCGCCCTTGAGAAAGCCTTGCTTCTGCGCGTTGGCCAGCCGCTGATGGCTCTCGGCGGCATATGCATCGGACTGTGCGCGCGTAATGCCGAAGAGATGGCCGACCTTCTCGGCGGTCTGCCCCATGTTGAGCTCGGTGATCGGGTCGGTCAGCCCGCGTTCGAGGCCGATGATCGGCTTGAAGTAGCTCGGCTTCACCTTCAGCGCCGCGGCGACCTTGGCACCTAGCCCCTTGGCGCCGGCAAAGCCGGCAAACCAGCGCACGCCGGAATTGGGCCAGACTAGCGGCGCGTGGCTCAAGGCCTCGGCGCCGCCGGCGAGGATCAGGTCGGAGGTCCCCTCGCGGATGTAGCGGTAGCCGGTGTCGATCGACTGCATGCCGGAGCCGCAATTGATCTGCACCGTGAAGGCGACCATCTCTTCGCCCATGCCGAGCCGGAGCGCCGCGACGCGTGCCGGGTTCATCTCGTCGGCGATCACGTTGACGCAGCCGAGGATCACCTGGTCGAAGCCGGTGGGCGCGAACGGCTGCCGGGCCAGCAGCGGCCGGCCGCATTGCACGGCAAGATCGACCGGGGTGAACGGGCCGGGACCGGAGCGCGCCTTCAGGAACGGCGTCCGGCTGCCGTCGACGATAAAGACTGGTCGCGCCATCAGCTCGCCGCCCTCTGCTCACCAAGCTCCTGGAAGAACTGATGCACGTCGGCGGATTTCTTGTAAATCGGGGACAGCGCCTCAGGCGCAAAATCATCGACCTCGATGACTTTGGCGACGGCCTCGTGAGCGGCCGCGAGTTTCTCGCCGTCGGCCTCGGTGATGACGCCCTTCTTGACGGCATCCTTCCAGTCATGCAGCCGCGCCGCGCGCAGCTGCTTGGCGGCATCCTCGGCTTCGGTGACGAGGCGGAAGGCCTTTTCCAGCCGCGCGATGCCGCCGTCGTCCTCGACAAAGGCGAGGTCCGGCGTCAGCCGGTCGCGCGCCGCCGACGGCGACAGCACGAGCTGCGCGCATTGCTGCACGACGCGATCCGACGGGCCGGTAACGCGGGCGCCGAACGGCTGGATCAGGAATTTCAGCAGCCAAGCCACCGGGCGGTTCGGCAGATTGGCGAAGATTTCCGCAAAGCGGTTCTCGATGGTCTTGAAGCCGGATGCCATGCACCATTGGAGCGCGGGAATATCCTCCTTCTGCCGGCCCTCGTCCTGCCAGCGCTTGAGCGCGGCGGAGAGCAAATAGAGCTCGGAGAGGATGTCGCCGAAGCGCGCGGAGAGCATCTCCTTGCGCTTCAGCGCGCCGCCGAGGGTGAGCAACGCCATGTCGGCGCTCAGCGCGAACGCCGACGAATAGCGCGACAGCTGGCGATAGAACTCGGTCGCATCGCCGGCATCCGGCGCCGGCGCAAACAGGCCGAAGCTCCAGCTGCGACCCCAGGCGCGGAACATGGTCGCGAAGCTGTGGCCGACATGCTTCCAGAACGCGGTGTCGAACGCGGTGAGGCCCTTGTCGCGGTCGGGCTCGCCGAGCGCGTTCATCTCCTGCAACAGATAGGGATGCGCGCGGATCGCGCCCTGCCCGAACACGATCAGATTGCGGGTCAGGATGTTGGCGCCCTCGACCGTGATGCCGACCGGCACCGAGCGGTAGAGCCCGCCGAGATAATTCTGCGGCCCGTCGATCACGGCCTTGCCGCCATGGATGTCCATGGCGTCGTCGATCGCGATCCGCATCCGTTCGGTGGCGTGCAGCTTCATGATCCCGGAGATGACGGCGGGATGATGCCCTTCGTTCAGTGCCGCACAGGTCAGCCGCCGCGCGGCGTCGAGCAGATAGGCCGTGCCGGCGATGCGGGCGAGCGGCTCCTCGATGCCCTCGAACTTGGAAATAGAAATGCCGAACTGCTCGCGGATGCGGGCATAGGCGCCGGTGGTGCGCGCGGCATAGGCAGCGCCGGCCGCCGACAGCGACGGCAGCGAGATGCCGCGGCCGGCGGCGAGCGCCGTCATCAGCATCTTCCAGCCCTGGCCGAGCCGCTCCTGACCGCCGATGATGTAGTCGAGCGGAATGAAGACATCGCGGCCCCAGTTCGGGCCGTTCTGGAACACCTGCATCGCCGGCAGATGGCGGTGGCCGATCGAGACGCCGGGCAGATGGGTCGGGATCAGCGCGACGGTGATGCCGAGCTCCTCCTCGCTGCCGACCAGGTGATCGGGATCATAGGCCTTGAACGCAAGCCCGAGCAGCGTCGCGACCGGACCGAGCGTGATGTAGCGCTTGTGCCAGTTGAGCCTCAAGCCCAGCACCTCGCGGCCTTCGAAATCGCCCTTGCAGATGATGCCGGTGTCGATCATCGAGGCGGCATCGGACCCTGCCTCCGGGCTGGTCAGCCCGAAGCATGGAATGTCCTGACCGGAGGCGAGGCGCGGCAGCCATTTGTCCTGCTGCTCCTTGGTGCCGAAGCGCATCAAGAGTTCGCCCGGCCCGAGCGAGTTCGGCACCATCACGGTGACGGCCGCGGTCAGCGAACGCGACGAGATCTTGCGCACCACTTCGGAATGCGCGTAGGGCGAGAAGCCGAGGCCGCCGAATTCCCTGGGGATGATCATGCCGAAGAATTTCTTGGCCTTGATGAAGGCCCAGACCTCGGGCGGCAGATCGCGCCATTCCCAGTTGATCTTCCACTCGTCGAGCATCCTGCAGAGCTCGTCGACCGGACCGTGCAGGAAGGCTTGCTCTTCGTCGGTCAATCTGGCCGGCGCGAACGCCAGCAATTTCGACCAGTCGGGATTGCCGGTGAACAGATCGGCGTCCCACCAGACGTCGCCGGCCTCCAGCGCCTCGCGCTCGGTGTCCGACATCGTCGGCAGCACGCCACGCGCCCAGGAGAAGATCGGTTTTGTCATATAGTCGCGGCGGAAGCTCATGGCGGATCCTCATGAAACGGCGGCGCGGATGGGTGATCTTATCGGAAAGTGCCGTTCACCGGTGAACACTTCGCTGTTCAAATAAAGCGAAATTGACGCGGCCCAGGCGCCATTCTGTTAACGGCAGGCCACGCGTTCAGTTCCGAAAGCTGAGGTGCGACAATCAGGTAGCGGGGCGATAGCGAATCGCGCGGGACGGCCAAGGAGGCCGCTCTGGCGGCCACCTCTCCCTTGGGAGAGGTCGGCGCGCAGCGCCGGGTGAGGGGTTGCGGTCTCTCGTTGGAGCGGCTCCCCCTCACCCGATTTGCTGCGCAAATCGACCTCTCCCCGCTGGGGAGAGGTGAAGTGAAAACCGAGATCAGGCCGGCCCCGCTCCCTGGGTTGCGGTATAGACCGCGTAGAGCGACTGGCTTGCGGCCATGAACAGGCGATTGCGCTTGGGGCCGCCGAAGGTGATGTTGCCGCAGACCTCGGGCAGCCGGATGCGGCCGAGCAGCTTGCCTTCGGGCGACCACACCGTCACGCCGCTGTAACCGACCGCGCGGCCGGCATTGCTCGAGCACCAGACATTGCCGTTGACGTCGCAGCGGATGCCGTCCGGTCCGCACTTCACGCCGTCGATCGTGAAATCGCTGAACCGCTTGCCGTTGGAAAGCTTGTTGTCGGCGCCGACATCGAACACGAAAACGTCGCCCTTGCCGCCGGGGCCGCTATCGCCCGGTCCCTTGCCGGTCGAGACCACGTAGAGCTTCCTGTAGTCCGGCGAGAAGCAGAGGCCGTTCGGATCGGGCACCTGGTCCTCGCTGACCACGAGATCGATACGGCCGGAGGGATCGATGCGATAGCAATTGGTCGGCAGCTCGCGCTTGGCCGGCACGAAGCCCGCCGGCTGGCCGATCCGGGGATTGAGCTTGCCGGCCGGATTGCCCGGGCCACCCGCGGCGTCGGGTTCGCCCTCATAGAGCTGCCCGCCATAGGGCGGATCGGTGAACCAGTAGCTGCCGTCGGGATGGGCGACGATGTCGTTCGGCGAGTTCAGCCGCTTGCCTTGATAATTATCGGCAAGCACGGTCGCGGTGCCGTCATTCTCGTAGCGCGTCACGCGGCGGGTGAGATGCTCGCAGGACAGCTGGCGGCCCTGGAAGTCGAACGAATTGCCGTTCGAGTAGTTCGACGGCATGCGGAAGACGCTGACATGGCCGTCATCCTCCGACCAGCGCATCTGCCGGTTGTTCGGGATGTCGCTCCACAACAGATAACGGCCCTGCGAACTCCAGGCCGGGCCTTCCGCCCACAACAGGCCGGTGTGGAGGCGCTTGATCGAGGTGTTGGGCTGGGCAAGGTCGTTGAAGGATGGGTCGACCGCGATGATGTCGGGGTCCCAGAAATAGGTGGTCGGCGCACCGCGCGGACTGAAATCGCGCGGCGGGCTGGTGATCGTCGTCGGCGGCCCGACCGGCGCGGGCGCATTCTGAGCCAGCGCGCTGCCCATGCCCGCGACGGCGGCGGCGGAAGCCGCCAGCCCCTGAACCAGCGTGCGTCGTGAAACATTCGGATCGCGTTGTTCTTCGTTCGGATCGCGCCGCGGTTGGCGTGTCATCGCATCCTCCAACTCTGTTGGCCGGCCGTTGATCCGGCCTGGCGGGTGGAGGTTAGACTGCTCCCGGAGAGGTTGCGAGTGACGGTTTTTCATCCCCGCGCGCGGAAATTTCACATTGTTGTGGTGCGGGCTGTCGTTGCGGCGCGACGTCTCTTACCTCGCCCCGCTTACGGGGAGAGGTCGGATTGCATCGCAAGATGCAATCCGGGTGAGGGGTACAGGTCTCACGACGATCATAACTGGTGGAAGCAGCCCTCACCCTACCCTCTAAGAGCGAGCTTCGCTCGTCTCGACCCCGCAAGAGCGGGGCGAGGGAGAAGGAAGAGCTAGTCCGGCCGGATCATCTCGAACATGTTTTCCGGCTTGATCTCGAAGTAGTCGCCGCGGCGGCCGGCGCGGACGATCGGGTGCGCGAGACCGGTCTGGTAGACGCCGTCCTTGATGAAGGCCTTGTCGATGTGGACGGCGACGACCTCGCCAAGCGTCAGCCAGGCCTCGGCCTTCTTGCCGTCGGCGCCCTGGAGCTGGACGATCTGGCTCACCTTGCATTCGAACGACACCGGGCTTTCTGCGACCCGCGACACGTTGACGAGCTTGCCGGCAACCTGCGTCAGTCCAGCGAGCTTGAACTCGTCGACATCGCGCGCGACATGCGCCGCCGTCGCGTTCATGTGCTTGGCGAGATCCATCGTCGCCAGATTCCAGACGAACTCGCCGGTGTCCTGGATGTTGGCGACGCTGTCCTTCCAGTTGGTGGAGGAGAAGCCGATGATCGGCGGCACGTAGCAGAACGCGTTGAAGAAGCTGTAGGGCGCGAGATTGACGTTGCCGCCCTTGTCGCGCGAGGAGATCCAGCCGATCGGCCGCGGCGCGACGATGGCGTTGAACGGGTCGTGCTTCAGGCCGTGGCCGTTCTTCGGCTCGTAGAAATGCAGGTCTTTGGCAGTCACGGCTGGCCCCTCTCACGTAGCCCGGATGGAGCGCAGCGTAATCCGGGACGGTCTCGCAAGCGGAAATGGCCCCGGATTGCGCTGCGCTCCATCCGGGCTACAAACCCGATTTGCCTGCAATGCAAGAAGAGTCAACTGACGAAAACGTCAGGGCTGGCGCTCAATTGGCGCGGCTGCGCGGCGACAGGCCGGCGATCACGAAATCGATCATCTGGTCGATGGTCGGGCCCGGCTTGGTGGCACATTGGGCGATCATCTGCGGGTGGAAGAACCGCATCATCGCCGTGCAGGCGCACAGCGAGGCGAGTTGCAGGTCCGTGATCTCGAACTCCCCCGACGCGGCTCCTTGCGCGATCACCTCGCCGATAATGGAGGCAATACACTCCATATGGGCGACACAGACGTCCCAGTCCTCCTGCATCGCGATCTCGACCATCTCGTGCAGCTTGGAGTCACCGACATAGCGTTCGGTGTTCATGCGATTGATGGTCGTCATCAGCTGGCGCAGGCGCGGCGCCGCCGGCCCCTCCGAGCGCGCGATGCGCTGGGCCTCGATCTCGACCTCGCCCATCAGGCCGCGGGCCACGCTTTCGTGGATCGACTTCTTCGAATCGAAGAAGCGGTACACGTTGGCGGGGCTCATCCGCAGCTCTTTGGCGATGTCGGCGACCGTCGTCTTCTGGTAACCGATCTGCCGGAACAAGCGCTCCGCCACCACGAGAATCCGCTCGCGGGTGTCGGTTTCGCTATGTTCCGAGATCAGTGTCATGTTGGCCTGCTCAATCTTCAATTATTCGGCCGCCTCAGCAAGCGGAAATGCGCGTTGCGCATCGCCGGCATGCTGCGGCGCAGTATCGGCTTGCTCGGAGCCGCTCTCCTCGAGGGTCTTGCGGAACCAGAGGGCGTAAAGGCCCGGCAGATACAGCAAGGTCAGGAAAGTCGCAACAAACAAACCGCCCATGATGGTGATCGCCATCGGGCCCCAGAACGCCGAGCGCGACAGCGGGATCATGGCGAGGATGGCGGCCAGGGCCGTCAGCACCACCGGCCGGGCGCGCCGGACGGTGGCTTCGACGATCGCCTCGCGCCGGGTCAGGCCGGACGCAACGTCGCTCTCGATCTGATCGACCAGGATCACGGCGTTGCGCATGATCATGCCGGCAAGCGCGATCAGGCCGAGCAGCGCCACGAAGCCGAACGGCTGGTTGGCGACGTTGAGCCCGAGCGAGGCGCCGACGATGCCGAGCGGCGCGGTCAGGAACACCAGGAACAGGCGCGAGAAGCTCTGCAGCTGGATCATCAGCAGCGTCAGCATCACCATCACCATCACGGGGAAGAGGATGAAGATCGACGCATTGCCCTTGGCGGATTCCTCGAACGCTCCGCCCGGCTCGATCCGGTAGGCCGGCTCGAGATGGGCCTGGATGTCCTTCAGCTTCGGCGAGATCTGGTTGGTGACGTCGGGCGCCTGCACGCCGTCGACGACATCCGACCGCACGGTGATTGCCATGTCGCGGTTGCGCCGCCACAGGATCGGCTCCTCATGCGCGTATTCGATCTTGGCAATCTGCTGCAGCGGCACGGCGACGCCGTTGCGCGTGGTGATGGTGAGATCGCCGACGCGGCCGAGATCGAGCCGCTCGGACGGTACCGCGCGGGCGACCACGCCGACCTTCTCGATGCCGTCGCGGATCGTGGTGACCGGCGCGCCCGAGATCAGCATCGCCAGCGCCTGCGAGACGTCCTGCGGGGTCAGGCCGAGCGCGCGCGCCCGATCCTGGTCGACGGCGAGCTTCAGGTAGGGCGACTGCTCGTTCCAGTCGAGCTGGACGTCCTTGACGTTCTTGTTCTGGCGCATGACGTCGCGCACCTGGTAGGCGATGTCGCGCACCTTGTTGGCATCGGGGCCGATCACGCGGAACTGGACCGGGAAGCCGACCGGCGGACCGAAATTGAAGCGGTCGACCCGGACCCGCGCCTCGTTCAGCGCGCCATCGGCGGCGGCCTGCTCGATCTTGGCCTTGACGCGCTCGCGCGCCTCGACGTTCTTGGCGAGGATCACGATCTCGGCAAAGGCCTCGTTCGGCAGCTGCGGGTTGAGGCCGAGCCAGAAGCGCGGCGAACCCTGGCCGACATAGGCGGTGTAGGTCTGGATGTCGTCATCGCCCTTCAGCAGCCCTTCGGCCTTCTTCACCGTCTTCTCGGTGACGTTGAAGGCGGTGCCCTCGGGCAGCCGCAGCTGCAGGAACAACTCGGGCCGCTCCGACAGCGGGAAGAACTGCTGCTGGACGTGGCCGAACGCAACGATGGAGGCAACGAAGACGCCGACGGTCGCCGCCACCACCTTGATGCGGTGATCGACGCACCACTGCACGACGCTGCGCAACCCGCGATACATCCGCGTCTCGTAGATCGCGTGCGGATCGTGGTTCTGGTGCACCTTGATGTTGGGCAACAGCTTGACGCCGATATAGGGCGTGAAGATCACCGCGACGAACCAGGACGCGACCAGCGAGATCGCCACGATCCAGAAGATGCCGCCGGCATATTCGCCGACCGCAGAATTGGCAAAGCCGATGGGGAGGAAGCCAGCGGCCGTGACCAGCGTTCCCGTGAGCATCGGAAACGCGGTGGATTCCCAGGCAAAGGACGCCGCCTTCATGCGGTCCCAGCCTTGCTCCATCTTCACCACCATCATCTCGACCGCGATAATGGCGTCGTCGACCAGAAGGCCGAGCGCAATGATCAGCGCGCCGAGCGTGATGCGGTGCAGGTCGAGCGACATCGCGTTCATCACGATGAAGACGATACCGAGCACCAGCGGCACCGACAGCGCGACCACGATGCCGGTGCGCCAGCCGAGCGCGACAAAGGAGACGAACAGCACGATCGCGAGCGCCTCGACGAAGGAGTGCACGAACTCGCCGACGGCGTGCTCGACCACCTTGGGCTGGTCGGCGATCTGCTGGACATCGACGCCCTGCGGCACCGCCTTCAGGAACTCGGCGGTCGCCTTCTGGACCTCCTTGCCGAGCTCGAGGATGTTGGCGCCCTTGGCGGTGACGACGCCGATGCCGAGCGCCGGCTTGCCTTCCTGACGCACCACGAAGCTCGGCGGATCGACATAGCCGTGAGAGACGGTCGCGATATCGCCGAGCCGGAACACGCGGCCGTTGCTCTCGACCGGCGTTTCGGCAACCGCCTTGACGCCGTCAAGCGCGCCGGTGACGCGCAGCGGCACGCGCTGCGATGAACTCTCGACGGTACCGGCCGGGGTGACGTTATTCTGCTTGGCGAGCGAGTCGAACAGCGCCTGCGGCGTGATGCCGAGCGTCGCCAGCTTGGCATGCGAGAACTCGACGAAGATGCGCTCGTCCTGGGTGCCGTAGAGATCGATCTTGGTGACGCCCGGCACCTTCAGCAGGCGCTGGCGAAAACCCTCCGCGACCTTCTTGAGCTGCGCATAATTGGCGCCGTCGCCGGTCATCATATAGAGGATCGAGTCGACGTCGGAGAATTCGTCGTTGACCACGGGACCGAGGATGCCGGAGGGCAGCTCGCCCTGCACATCGACCAGCTTCTTGCGCAACAGATAGAAGAGATAGGGCACGTCCTTCGGCGAGGTCGAATCCTTGAAGGAGACCTGCATCGCCGTGAAGCCCGGCTTGGAATAGGTCTGCACCTTGTCGAAGAACGGCAGCTCCTGCAGTTTCTTCTCGATCGGATCGGCGACCTGCATCTGCATTTCCTGCGAGGTCGCGCCCGGCCACATCACCGAGACGTTCACCACCTTGACGGTGAAGAACGGATCCTCGGCGCGGCCGAGCTTCTCATAGGAGAAGAAGCCGGCGGCGCCGAGAATGATCATCAGGAACAGGACCAGCGTCGGATGGCTGACCGCCCAGGCCGAAAGGTTGAAGCGCTTCATCGAACTCTCCAAGTTCTAGACCAGTCCCAGAACCGTTTCCGCTGCGATTGCGAGGGTTAGAACGACAGCGACGACACGACCCGCACCTTCTGGCTCGGATCGAGTTTCTGCACACCGAGGGCGACCACCTTGGCGCCATCGTCGACGCCGCCCGAGATGACGACGTTGTTGCTCTCGTAGGCCTTCACCTTGACCGGCTTCAGCGCGATGTCGCCCTTGTCGTCGACGATGTAGAGCGAGGGATCGCCGCCCTGGCTGTACAGCGCCGACAGCGGCAACTTGGCGACGCGCTCGCTCGCCTTGTCGGCCAAGGTCAGCGTCGCGGTCATGCCGAGCGAAACCGCCTCGTCGGCGTCCGGCAGCGAGAATTTTGCGAGATAGGTACGGGTAGCGGGATCGGCCTGCGGCGCGACCTCGCGCAGCCTGGCGGCATAGCTCTTCTTGGCGTCCGACCACAGCGTCACCGTGGCTACGCCCGACCTGGCACGAGCGAGAAGCGTCTCGGGGATCGCGACGACAGCTTCCTTCTCGCCAAGTCGGGCGACACGGATCGAAGCCTGGCCCGCGGCAACCACCTGGCCGGGCTCGATCATGGTCGCTGTGACGACACCCCGGGTGTCGGCCACCAGCGTTGCGTAAGAGAGGGAATTCTTGGTCAGCTCGACCGAACGCTCGGCGCGGTTCAGTCGGGCGCGGGCCTCGTCGCCGGCGGCCTTGGCGGAGTCGAGCGCCGCATCGGTGGTCCAGCCCTTGGCCTTCAGATCCTTGGCGCGCTGCTCGGCGGCCGCGGCCTGCGCCAGCACGCCGGTGGCGGCGCGGAACTCCGCCTCGGCCTGCTCGGCCTGCAGCTTCAGGTCGACCTCGTCGAGGGTGGCCAAGGGCTGGTCGACGTCGACTGTCTGTCCGACCTCGACCAGCCGCTTGGCCACCTTGCCGGCAACCCGAAAGCCCATATCGGCTTCGATACGGGGCTTGATGGTGCCGACAAAGCTGCGCTCAGGGGTTTCGGCTTCATAATGGACGGTCGCCACCAGAACGGGGCGCCCCGGATCGGCAACTTCGGCCGCCTTTTCATTGCAACCGGTCAGCGCGAACACCGCAAATGCCAACGATGCTCCCGTCAAGAGCCTGTAATAGCTCGAGAAAACGGAACGAACGAACATCTGAAATCTCCATCGGGCTGACGACTGATGAAGAGTATCGATTTATCACTGATGAATGTCAATATTCGTCAGTGATAACCAATTCGTGAGCGAGGGTCGGATTTGGCGGTGCAGAGTTCGGAAAATGCGTAGCCCGGATGAAGCCAACGGGTCGCGCGAACGCGCGCCCGATGACCGGCTCAGCGAAATCCGGGACCTCACCGGTGGCGTGAGGATACCCGGATTACGCTACGCTTCATCCGGGCTACAGCATCGACGGTCCGTAGGATGGGTAGAGCGCAGCGAAACCCATCAACTTGCCGCGGGTGCCATGATGGGTTTCGCTTCGCTCTACCCATCCTGCGAAGGTCTACGCAGTTGTCGCTACTTCGCGCCGGCGAACTCGGTCTTGGTCTCGTGGCTGCCGAGGAAAACCAGCAGGCCCGCGGCAAGCGGCAACAGCGAGAGCACCAGCAGACCGGTCGACGTGCTTCCGGTGGCTTCCTTGACCCAGCCGATCAGATAGGGCCCGCCGAAACCGGCGAGGTTGCCGATCGAGTTGATCAGCGCGATCGCGCCGGCCGCGGCGGTGCCGGAGAGCCAGGCGGTCGGCAGCGTCCAGAACACCGCGAAGGTGCAGAACACGCCGATCGCGGCGACCGTCAGCACCACCATCGTCATGACCGGATCGGTGATGTAGCTGGAGACGGCGAGCGCCAGCGCCGTCAGCAGCAGCGGCGCGCCGACATGGAACACGCGCTCGCGCGTGGCATCGGAACGGCGCGCCCACAGGATCATCGCGACGGTGCCGAATGCGTACGGAATCGCGGTGACGAAGCCGGTCTGCGCATTGGTCAGCCCGAACGCCTTGACGATCTGCGGCAACCAGAACTGCATGCCGTAGAGCGAGGCGACGAAGCCGAAATAGATCGCACTGAGCGCCAGTACCTTGGGCGAGGACAGCGCCTCGCCCAGCGTGAAATGCTTCGCCGCCTGCTTGGCCGCGACCTCGGCGTCGAGCTTCGCCTTGAGCCACGCCTTCTGCTCGGCCGAGAGCCAATCGGCCTTCTCCGGCCGGTCGGTCAGATAGAACCAGGTAACGATGCCGAGCAGCACCGAGGGAATGCCCTCGATGACGAACAGCCACTGCCAGCCCTTCAAGCCCATCACGCCGTCGAGGCCGAGCAACAGGCCGGAGATCGGCGCGCCGATCACGGTCGAGATCGGCACCGCGAGCGCAAAGGCGGCGAGGAAGCGCGCACGATACTCGGCCGGATACCAGTAGGTCAGATAGAGGATGATGCCGGGGAAGAAGCCGGCCTCGGCCACCCCGAGGAAGAAGCGCAGCGCGTAGAAGCTGTGCTCGTCATAGACCGCCGCCATCAACGCCGAGAGGATGCCCCAGCTCACCATGATGCGGGCGATCCACCTGCTGGCGCCGAACCGCTCCAGCGCCAGGTTGCTCGGCACCTCGAAGATGAAATAACCGATGAAGAAGATACCGGCGCCGAACGAGAAGACCACCGGCGAGAACTTCAGCTCGCTGTTCATGGTGAGCGCGGCGAAACCGAGATTGACGCGGTCGAGATAGGAGAAGAAGTAGGCCAGGATCAGGAACGGGATCAGCCGCCAGGAGATCGCGCGGATCGTCGACGTCTCGATCTCGCTGCGGGCGCCGCGATCGGGCGCGATGGTTGCTGTCTGGCTCATGAGCTTTCCCCGGGTGTTGCTTGCCGTGAGGATTATTGGCTGGCCACGCATTGAGCAATGGCAAAAACTCATAGCTCACAGCGCAAACGGGAACCCTGTGCGTTTTGTGCACGGCGTCGTTGCGAGCGAAGCGAAGCAATCCACTTATCCGCTTGTGGCGCGATGGATTGCTTCGCGGAGCCTGTCATCGGGCGCGCGTTCGCGCGACCCGGTGGCTCGCAATGACGGAGAGCCAGCCCTATTCAGCCAGCTGGAAGCGCTCGAAGCGGTCGAGCTCTTCCTCGATGCGCCGCTTCAGCTCCTTGCGTGCCGCCTGCTTCTTGCCGTTGCCGACCCAGCTCCATTTCTGCATCAGGAGCTTCTTGTTTTGCCGGTCGGTCTTCAGGTCGAGGGCGGCGACGATCTCGTCGCCGACCAGCACCGGCAGCGCGAAATAGCCGAACAGGCGCTTCTCCTTCGGCACATAGGCCTCGAAACGGTGGCCATAGCCGAAGAACAGCTCGGTGCGCTTGCGCTGGATGATCAGCGGATCGAACGGCGAGAGGATGTGAACCAGAGTGGGATCACCCTCGCCGGTCGCTTCCAGCACCTCGGGCCGAGCCCAATGTTCCTGCTTGCCGGCGCCTTCCAGCGCGACCTGGACCAGCTCCTTGCGGCGCAGGCGCGCCTCGATCAGGCTGCGCACCGCCTTCTTGCTCGGCGCGTCGAGATGGCAGATCGAATCCAGGCTGACGATGCCCTGCGAGCGCAGCGCGCGGTCAAGCAGATAGGCGGTCCGGGCCGAGGCCGGGGCCGGCTTCGGCGGCTTGTCCCAGCCGAAGTGCCGGGTCATCAGCTCGTAGGTCTTCAGCATGCCGGCACGCTCGCTGATCGTGACCACACCGCCATAGAAGGCGAGCTGCAGCGCGCGCTTGGAGGGCTTCCGGCTCTGCCAGAGATGCTCTTTCTCGGTCAGCACGTCGTCGTCGATGTCGCGGATGGTCAGCGGACCGGCACGGAGCAGCCGCAGCACCTTGCGCGTATCCGCCGGGGTCACCGACGAGAACCATTTGTGGCCCTCGCGCTTATGCGCCTTCATCGCCGGCAGGAAGATGCCGATGTCCTTGGACGGAATGTAGGACAGCGCGTGCGTCCAGTACTCGAACACGCTCTTGTCCCGGCTCTGCGCCTGCTTGAGGTCGGCGCGGCGGTAGTCCGGAATGCGGGTGAACAGGATGTGGTGATGGCAGCGCTCGATCACGTTGATGGTATCGATCTGCACATAGCCGAGATGATCGACGGCGGCCGCCACCGCTGACGCCCCCTCCCCGAACGGCGCCTTTGTATCGAGCCGCTGCGCGCGCAGCCAGATATGGCGGGCGCTAGCATTGTTCAACGAAAGGGGTTCGGCGGCGCGGGGCATTGCCCCAGCAATGTAGTGAGATTCGCGCCGCTGTGGAGAGCCGCGCGAGGGAAATCAGCTCCGCATCATTCGGATGCGGCTACGTCGATCCGACGACCCGCCGCAACCACGGAACGCCCCCGATCGCCGCGGCCAGGGCCGCGCCTTCCTCATGGAAGATGCGGGACGAATGACCGCCAACCGGAAACCAGCCGCGGCCATCTTCGACGTCCCGCCGATATTCCTCGAAGCCGATGCTGCCGTCCGGGCGCAGGAAGATATCGACGCAGCGCGAGGCGTCTTCGTCATTGATCGAGCGGAGGACGCGATTGACGTGGGCCATGATGTCCTCGCTCTCCCGTCTGCCTGCTTGGCGCAAGGCGGGACGGCACACCGAACCGTGACCCAGATCACATTCCGGGCTTTGAACCGGTCCTATTCTCCCAGCATCAAAACGACAGCAAGCCGGATTGGCTAGCCCGACATTTGAGGACGAAAACCATGACCCGCTCTTTTTCCTTGTCTCTTCTGACAATCGGCGCCGCGCTGTCGATGACGGCGGGCGTCGCACTGGCCGGCAGCGAGACCGTTCCGGCCGCACAGATCCTCAATGCGCTGAAGCCGAAGTCGGCCACCCGCGGCCTTTCCGCCGGCACGCAGGTCGACCCGGCCGCTTCCGCCAAGGAGGCGAGCTTCCTCAACACCGTCCGCAACCGGCAGACCCGTTCGTTGTCGCGCGTTGAACGCCAGGAGATCGCCGACATCGCGGCGAACAAGCCGAAGATCGATCTGGAGATCCACTTCGACTACAACTCGGCCGACATCAGCAAGGGCTCGACCCAGGCGGTGCAGGAGCTCGGCAAAGCGCTGTCCGATGCCAGCATGAAGGGCTCGACCTTCGTCGTCGCCGGCCATACCGACGCGATCGGCGGCGAGGCCTATAACCAGGACCTGTCGGAGCGCCGCGCCGACACCATCAAGAAATATCTGGTCGAGCATTACGGCTTGAACGGCTCGGATCTCGTCACCGTCGGCTACGGCAAGACCCGGCCGAAGGACCCGAGCGCGCCGATGGACCCGACCAATCGCCGCGTGCAGGTCGTCAACATGGATACCAAGACCGCGTCGCAGTAATCTCTTTGCATTCTCGATCCGCCTGCCATGCCCGGCAGGCGGATCACTTTACTTGAAAGACTGTCATATCCAGCTCTGGAACAGCATCAGCCGGTTGAACGTCGCCATCGACGTCTCGATGACACCGGCCGTGACCGGCAGCATCGCAACAAACCCTGCGCATCCAACCGCGACGAACGCCCACAGCAGCCAGCGCGGCGAACCCTTGCGCGTCAAGGCGTAGACCAGCACGAAACTCGCGGTGGTCGCCGCGGGCAGATAGTAATAGATGAAACCGAGCGTGCGCGGCAGCAGCGCCCAGGCGAGATACGGGCCGAGGTAGAACGCCAGCACGAGAAATGCATCACGGCCGCGCCCGACGATCCAGTCGCGCAGCGCAATGATCAGCGCGATCAATGCCGGCCACAGCACCAGCGGGTTGCCGAGGAACACGATCGCGGCGAACCTGTCGTCGCCGACCTTCTCGAACAGGTACCAGACCGGGCGCACCAGGAACGGCCAGGACGGCCACGAGCTCATATAGGTGTGGCCCGCGATGGCGGCCGTGGTGTTGTCGGCAAAGATGCGGCGCTGCGCCTCGATGATATCCGTGAAAGAAAGGCCATAGAGTGGCACGAAGGTCGCGAGATAGGCGGCCGCCGGGATCAGCACGAAGCAGACGATGACGTGTTGAACACGAAAATCCGGCCACAGCTCCGGCCGGTACCAATCCTCCGCATTGGCGTCGGCAAAGCGCGTGCGCCAGCCCTGCATCAGGCGGATCACCACGATGATCGCGATGCAGGTCGCGAGCACGAACAGCCCGCTCCATTTGCTGGCAGTGGCAAGCCCCGCGAAGAATCCCGCCAGCGCAAAGGCGGATTGCGGCCGCTTTTGCCTGAAGCCGTGGACGAACGCCGCGATCGCGAACAGGCCGAAGGCGAGCGCGAAAATATCCAGCATCGCGATCCGCGACTGCACGAACAGCATCTGGTTGAAGAAGGCGAGCAGCACGGCTGCGATCGCGCGTTGCTGCGACGCGAACAGCGCAAGCCCGCCGAGATAGACGCCGACCAGCGCCAAGGCACCGAACAGCGCCGCGGGATAGCGCCATCCGAGCGGCCCATCGCCGAACGCCGTGATCGAGAGCGCGATGATCTCCTTGGCGAGCGGCGGATGCATCGGGTTGAGGATCGGGCCCTCGCGCACCGGCAACAGCATCTGCCGCGCCGCCGGCACGTAATGCACCTCGTCGAAATAGAGCTTGTCCGGCGCGGTGATCCCGAACAGCAGCACGACATGGGCCACGATGAAGACGATGGCCGCGACGATCGCCGTGCGCGCGGCGGGACGTCGTGGAACAGAAGGAGATTTGGATACGATGTTCAAAGGGCAAGCACGGTGCGAGGGGAACGCAGCTTGCGACAATTATACGATATCAGCTGCATCCGCGATCCGTCGCCACGGTCATGTGACGGAACCATCGTGCCCATACTGTCTTGCCCCGCTTCATGCGGGGCATCCAGCGCGCCGCGGCCTATCGGCCGAGCACCGACGTCTCTGGAATACTGGATCGCCCGGTCGGAGCCGGGCGATGCCAGCGAAGCCCTACCTCACGCCGCCGCCTCGCCCTCATAGGCCCGGCGCAGGCCTTCGATATCGAGCTTGATCATCCCGAGCACGGCCTGCATCACGCGCGCAGCGCCGGCGGCGTCGGAACCACCGAGATATTGGCGGACCGCCGCCGGCACGATCTGCCAAGCGACGCCGTAGCGATCGCGCAGCCAGCCACACTGCTCGGCCGTGCCGCCGGCCGCGAGCAACGCGTCCCACAGGCGATCGACCTCGGCCTGGTCCACACAGTCGATCGCGAACGAGACCGCGTGGGTATGCTCCATCCTCATCCCGCCGTTCAGCGCCATGAAGCGCTGACCGGCGAGCGTGAATTCGACCAGCAGCACCGTGCCGGCCTTTCCACCGGGGCTGTCGATGACGTTCTTCTGGACGGTCTCGATCCGCGAATTGGGCAGCAGCGAGACGTAGAGGTTCGCGGCCTCCTCGGCCTCGCCGTTGAACCACAGGCAGGGAGATACCTTGGACATGCTTGAGCTCCTCGTGATGGCAGGATGCGATCAGGCGGTCGCCGCGGCGGACTGCGCCTTCATCGCCGCCTCGACGTCCATCCACATCACCTCCCAGATGTGACCATCGGGATCCTCGAAGCTGCGGCCGTACATGAAGCCGTAATCCTGCTGCGGCGACGGATCGGCGTTGCCGCCCGCGCCCGTTGCCTTGGTGACATAGCCGTCGACCGCGTCGCGGCTGTCGGCGGACAGGCAGATCAGCACTTCGCTCGTGGTCTTGGTGTCGGCAATTTTCTTCGGGGTGAACTCGCGGAACTTGTCGTGTGTCAGCAGCATGACGTGAATCGTGTCGGAGATCACCATGCAGGAGGCGGTGTGGTCGGAAAATTGCGCGTTCTTGGTCGCGCCGATCGCCTCGTAGAACGCAGTGGCATGGGCGAGATTGCTGACCGGCAGGTTGACGAAGATCATTTTGGGATTGGCCACGCGAAGAACTCCTGTTGGCGGGGTTGTGCCCCGAGGACGAACCGCATAGCCGGATCCCGACATCGCCGTGCAGATTTTTATTGCGGCGTCCTGCCGCAGGTTTCAGGTCACGATCGGCGCCGGCATGGTCAGGAATGCCCGCGTCACATGCCAGAACAGCTCCCGATTGGTGGCAAGCGCCACCGAATGTGCGGTGCCGGGCAGGATGACGAACTGCCGGTCGCCGTTCGGCAGCTTGTTGAAGAACTCCTCGAGGTCCGGAACAGCGGCGATGCCGTCATATTCACCCCGGACCAGTAGCACCGGCGCCAGCACCTTCTCCGGATGCACCACCGGCAAATTGGCGGTCATGTCCAGATAGGTGCCGGTTGGGATCTGGTCGCCGAACTGCATCTCGACATCGGCCAGCACCTCGACCACGGCAGGATCCGACGTGCCGGGCCTGTCGCGGGTCGCGATCGATCGGATCATGTCACGGTCGCGCTTGCGCATGTTGTGGCTGCGGTAATAGGCGAGTTGCTCGGCGCGCTTTGCCAGCGTCGGCGAGCCCTCGCCCTTGTAGGTGAAGGCCGCGAACACCAGCCGGTCGATGCACTCGGGCGCGGCCATCGCGAAAGCGCCGGCCCGCAGCGCGCCCGAGGATTCACCGACGAAGTGATAGCGCCTCTGCCCGGTCTCACGCGCGATCACCTCGACCGCGGCCTTCAGATCCTCGACGCCGCTCGCAATATCCGCATTGCCCGAGGTGCGGCCGGACTTGCCGTAATTCTCGTGGTCCATGGTCCAGCAGTCGAAGCCGTAGCGGGCAAATGTGTTCAGCAGCGAATACTCGCCCTTGCCGGGCACCGTGAGGTCGAACACCCGTGATGTCACCGACGAGCCGTGCACGAAGAACACCACGGGCCGCGCCGGCTCGCCCGGCTTCGGCGCGCCGATCCGCTTGCGGAACATCCACAGCGGAACGTCACCCTTCTTCGCCCAGTATTCGTTGCTCCATATTTCTCCCTCGGCAGGAACCGCGCTCGCGGCCTGCGCCCGCGCTTCGCCGAGCATGCCTGCTGCCGTCGTAACGACAATGCCCTGGATAATGCTGCGCCGCGAATGATCTGACGGCATCATGGTTCGCCTCCCTTCCGGATTTCTTCGTCCGATCCGGTGCAATCGAGCATAGCAGCGCGCAAGGCAGGCCGCGCGACGCCGGCTTCTCGGCGCGGCAGATAGGATGCACGATTTTGTGAACGCGGTTTCCGGCAAACTGCGCGGACGACGGACGGACTTGGTCCTAGTCTCCGCCGCGATCCGACCGGAAAAATCCGGCGAGAAGCGGGAGCGAAGAATGAGCAGCAATCTCACCGACGAAGAACTTGCCGCCTTGATGCCCTCCGAACTGTGCCGGCACCAGACGCCGATCCCGACCCAGATCGTCTCCAGCGACGAATTCTATCCGGACCCGCAGAACGAACGTCAGCGCGAGGTCGAGGCGCGGCTGCTTGCGATGGCCGACGATCTCGGCGGCAGGCAGGGCCTCGACCGCCGCAGATTCTTCCAGACCGCGGCCGGCATGGCCGCCTCCTTCGTCGCGATGAACCAGGTTTACGGCGAGCTGTTCGCTGTGACGCCGGCGGAGGCCGCGACACCCGCGATGGCGCAGGAGCGCGCCAACTCCCTGAAAGACCAGTTCATCATGGACATGCACACGCATTTCCTGCGCGACGACACCCGCATCATGGGTTTTGTGGAAATGCGCAAGGCGGTCGGCAAGGCCGGCTGGAACAAGGAGCTCAACGATCACGAGCAGACCATCGAGGATCTCAAGTTCAACAACTACAAGAAGGAGATGTTTCTCGATTCCGACACCAAGATCGCGCTGATCTCCTCGGCGCCGTCGGATATCGAGCAGGACTGGTTCCTGACCAACGAGCAGATGGCCGACGCGCGCAAGAAGATGAACGACGAGGCCGGCTCGCGACGCGTGTTCTGCCACGCCATCTTCACGCCCGGGCAGCCCGGCTGGCTCGACAAGCTCGACGCCGCATTGGCGCTGAAGCCGGAATCCTGCAAGGGCTACACGATCGGCGACAACACCCACAAGGAGATCAGCCGCTACCCCTGGCGGCTGGACGACGAGAAGGTCGCCTACAAGGGTTATGAGAAGATGGTGAAGGCGGGCATCAAGAATGTCTGCGTCCACAAGGGACTGTTTCCGCCCGGGATCGAGAAACAGTATCCGAATCTGCGCGGCTTCGCCGACGTTGCCGATGTCGGCCGGGCCGCCAAGGACTGGCCGCAGCTCAACTTCATCATCTACCACTCGGCCTATCGCCATGTCGGCGGCGATCCGAAGGTCGCGCTCGCCGAGTTCGAGCGCACCGGCCGCATCGCCTGGACCTCGGATCTCGCCGACATCCCGGCGCAGTATGGCGTCAACAATGTCTATGGCGACGTCGGGCAATTGTTCGCGACCACGCTGGTCGCCGAGCCCAATGTCTGCGCCGCGCTGATGGGTACCTTGATCAAAGGGCTCGGCGCCGACCACGTCTGCTGGGGCACCGATGCGCTGTGGACCGGCGCGCCGCAATGGCAGATCGAGGGCCTGCGGCGGCTGGAAATCCCGGAGATGATGCAGAAGAAGTTCGGCTATGCACCGCTCGGCCCGGCCGACGGGCCGGTGAAGACGGCGATCTTCGGCGACAACAATGCCCGGCTCTACAACATCCAGCCGAAGCGCGCGATGCTCGACCTCAAGGGCGATCGCTTTGCGATGATGAAGGCGCAGTATGAGAAGGCAGGCCCCGAACCGTCGAACACACGTTACGGCTATGTCGTGCCGAACGGTGTGATCGATCACCAGGTGTTTGTGTAAGTCTCACCCTCCGTCGTTCCGGGGCGACGCGCAGCGTCGAGCCCGGAATCCATTTCGCAGCGATTGTTGCGGCTAGATGGATTCCGGGCTCTCGCTTCGCGAGCCCCGGAATGACGAAACTATAGCCGCCTCTCGCCCTATCTCCCCGTGAAATTCGGTTTGCGCTTCTCGCTGAACGCCTTGGCGCCTTCCTTGAGGTCCTCGCTGTCCTTGATGGCGTCGAGCTGCCGGCGCACCTCCGCGACCGTCTCCAGCGGCCCCTTCGGCATCGCGTCGCGCGCGAGCTTCTTCAGCGCTTGCACCACCAGCGGCGCGTTGCCGGCGATCTTGGCCGCCAGCTCCTGCGCCGCCGCAAGGTGCTGGCCCGGCGGCGTGATGCGGTTGACGAAGCCGATCTGGTAGGCCCGCTCGGCCGACAGCTCCTCGCCGACAAGCAGGAACTCCATCGCGATCTTGTGCGGCATGCGCGCCAGCACCGAGGAGACGCCGCCACCGGTGGTGCCGATCTTGGCTTCCGGATAGACGAACCGCGTCGTCTCCGAGGCGACGCAGATGTCGGCCATCTGCACCAGAACGAAGCCGCCGCCCACCACCCAGCCCGACGTCGCCGCGATCACCGGCTTGTCGAGCTCGACGCCGAGCCCGGGCACCGCCTGCCACATATTGGCGGGGAAATCCCGGACGTCGGCGCCGACACAGAAGTACTTTTCCTCGGCCGAGGCCAGCACCGCGACGCGGTCATCACTGTCGCGAAAGCGCCGCCAGGCCTGCTGCAACTCGTCGCACAGCGCGTTGTTGAGCGCGTTGTGCGACGCGACGCGGTCCATCGTGATGGTCGCGACGTGGTCGGCGCTCTCGTAACGCACGAGCGTCATGCTGGCCTCCTACCCTAGACTGTCATTCCGGGGCACGCGAAGCGTGAACCCGGAATCTCGAGATTGTGGCGCGAGATTCCGGGTTCGATGCTGCGCATCGCCCCGGAATGACGTTGCAGCTCAGCCGCAACGTCACTTCTTCTCGTCGGGATGGCGGTGCACCGGGTCGACCCACAGCACGGTCTCCGGCTTCTCGATCGGCTCGATGTCGAGATTGATCGCCACCGCTTCGCCGTCGGAGCGCACCAGCACGCATTCCAGCACCTCGTCGCGGCTGGCATTGATCTCCTGATGCGGCACGTAGGGCGGCACGAAGATGAAATCGCCGGGGCCGGCCTCGGCGGTGAACTGCAGCTTCTCGCCCCAGCGCATCCGCGCCTTGCCCTTCACGACATAGATGATGCTTTCGAGATGGCCGTGATGATGCGCGCCGGTCTTGGCGTCCGGCTTGATGCTGACGGTGCCTGCCCACAATTTCTGCGCGCCGACCCGGGCAAAATTGATCGCGGCCTTGCGGTCCATCCCGGCGGTCGACGGCACATTCGGATCGAGCTGGTTGCCCGGAATGACGCGGACGCCGTCGTGCTTCCAGCGCTCATCGTCGTGATGGTGATGGTCGTGGGAATGGGTGTGATCGTGGGAACCGCTCATCGTTCTTGCTTTCGTTGGTCTCATTTCGTGCGTGGAACGCTAGCGAAAAGCGGGCGCGCAGGCGAGCGGAAAATCGGAACGTTGCCAAATCGGAACATCGCCATGTGCCGGCGCGTTACCTCAGCGTATTCCGAAGGAGTAATTTCATGGGTAGCACGACCGATAGGATCAAGGGCACGACCAACGAGGCGATCGGCAGGTTCAAGCGGCGTCTTGGCAAGGTCACCGGCTCTCCCGCGATGCAGGGCAGAGGCGCGATCCTGGAAGCCAAGGGCAAGGGACAGAGGGCACTCGGCGGCATCAAGAGGATCGTCGGCAGGGTGACCGCCGCGGCTCACTGGCCTCGCTGAACGAGAGATGACACGGCTGCCCCATCGAGCCGGCCGTTCGAGCATGAGCGATGCTGGTCAGCCGCTCGGGCGCGAACGTGCCAGCACATCCGGATGTGCCAGCACATCCGGATTGACGACGTTGGTCGGCGTACCGGCCGCGTAAGCCAATATCTGATCGAAGATGTCGGTGAACTGGATCTCGTACTCGTCGCGCGAGACGTAACCGAGATGCGGCGTGCAGACCACATTGTCCATGTTGAGCAGCGGGTCCGCCGTGTCGCGCAGCGGCTCCTTCTCGTAGACGTCGATCGCGGCCATCCCGGGCCGGCCAGCACGCAGCGCACTGACCAGCGCGCCGGGCTCGATCAGCGGCGCGCGGCTGGTGTTGACGATCAACGCGGTCTGCTTCATCCGCGCGAGGTCTTCCGCCTTGACGATGCCGCGCGTCGCGTCCACCAGCCGCATATGCAGCGACAGCACGTCGCAGCGGGCGAAGAAATCCGCCTTGCTGGCCGCGGTCTCATAACCGTCGGCACGCGCCTTCGCCATCGCCGGCTCGCGCGCCCAGACCAACACGTTCATGCCGAACGCCTTGCCGTAACCCGCGACCACCGCGCCGATGCGACCATAGCCATAGATGCCGAGCGTCTTGCCGCGGAGCGTATGACCGACGCCGATCTGCCACTTGCCCGCCTTCAGCGCCGCCATCTGTTGCGGGATCGCGCGCATCGCCGCGAGGATCATGCCCCAGGTGAACTCGGCGGTGGCGTAGGACGGCGTATCGGCATGCTGGCTCGACGACACGATGATGCCGAGCCGCGTGCAGGTGTCGATGTCGATATGGGGATAGACGCTGCGCTGGCTGATCAGCTTCCGCTTCGGCAGACGTTCGAGCAGCGGCGTGCGGATCTTGGTTCGCTCGCGGATCAGGACCAGCGCGTCGGTATCGCGCAGCCGCTCGGCGAGTGCATCGACGTCCTGGACATGATCGTTCCAGATTTTGACGTCGTACCCGCCGAGCTTGCGGTAGCAATCGAGGGTGCGCAGCGTGTCGAAATAATCGTCGAGGATCGAAATCTTCATCGCTGCGCCCCTGTTGTTTCGGGCCGGTTATTTGACGCCCATCAGCTTATTTTACGCCAAGCAGTTCGACGTCGAACATCAGCGTGGCGTTCGGCGGGATCACGCCGCCGGCGCCACGCGCGCCGTAGCCGAGGTTCGGCGGGATGATCAGGGTGCGCTTGCCGCCCACCTTCATGGTGGCGACGCCCTCGTCCCAGCCCTTGATCACGTGACCCTGGCCGATCGGAAACTCGAACGGCTCGTTGCGATCGACCGAGGAGTCGAATTTCTTGCCCTTCTGGCCGTTCTCGTAGAGCCAGCCGGTGTAGTGCATGACGCAGGTCTGGCCGGTCTTCGGCGAGGCGCCGGTGCCGACCTTGCTGTCGATGATCTGGAGGCCTGAAGCTGTGGTCATGGGCTTTCCTGCAGTTTGGGCCGTTGCCGTCCCGCTGACAACGGACGTGGAGACTGCCGCCGCAAGGCCGGCGAATGCAGTCTTGATGATCGTGCGTCGGGAAGATCGCATCTTGCACCTCTCGTGAAGAACGGCCGTCTCTAGCCCAGCGCGGGCCAAATCCCTAGCCATTTTTCAGTGACCGGCCATGCCGCCGTCGCGGTCCAGCGCAAAATCGTCAAGCAATGGCGACGACGCGCCTGCGATCAGATCGCCGATCAATTGCGCCGCCAGATAGGAGAAGGTGATGCCGTTGCCGCCATAGCCATACGCGGCATAGACGCCCTTCGCACCGGGCACCTGGCCGATCAGTGGCAGGCCGTCGCGCGTGGTATCGAACGTTCCGGCCCAGCGATAATCGATCTCGGTGTCGGCAAACGGCCATAGCGCGGCAAGGCGCTTCGCCAGCGCGCGCGATTTCTGCGGGATCAGGCGGTCGCGTGCGTCGGGCTCGATGATCTCGTCACTGTCCTCGCCGCCGACGATGATGCGGCCTTCCGGCGTCGTGCGCGCGTAAAGATAGTCCTTCGCGCACTCCCAGATCAGCACGCCGTCCTTCCAGATGTTCTGCGGCTGCGGCGCGGTCGCGATCGCCCAGCTCGAGGACACCGCCTGGACTCTGGAATGAACGATGTCCGGCATCGCATAGCCGGTCGCCAGCACCACGGCTCTCGCGGCGATTTCGCGGTCATTGTCGAACCCGACCGTGACCGCCGCGCCTGCCGGGTCGAAGGCTGTGGCCTCGGCATCGAACGACCGCGCACCGCGCGCGATCGCGAGCCTGAGCAGACTGTGGGCAAGCTGCAGCGGATCGGCATCCGCCGCGCCGGATGACACAATCGCGGCGGCGCGCGCCATACCAAATATCTCGAGCAACTGCCCGTGGTCGAGGAAGTCGCCGGGCAGGCCGGCGCGGCTGCGCAGCCGGTGTTCGTCGCGCAATTCGGCCGCGGAGCTTCCGGTCGCCAGATAGAGCGAGCGTTTGGTCCTGATCCCGCTCGGAATGTTGGTGCTGCGGACCAGCGACAGCAGGCCGGTTACCGCCGCCAGGCTCGCGCGGTAGGCGCGGACGGCGCGTTCGAAGCCGTAGATCGCGGCCAGCTCGACCAGCGGACGATCGATCTCCCAGAGCAGCATCGAGGTGCTCGCCGCGGTGCTGCCGTGGCCTGGATGCTCGCGATCGACGATGACGACGTCGAGCCCCTGACGCGTCAGCCGCTCGGCGACCAGCGCACCGGTGATGCCGGAGCCGACGATCAGCGCATCGCAGGAGAGATTTTCAGCGAGCGGCGGCGGACGCTTCGACGCCGCACGCCAGGGTGGAGAGCCGCCACGCAGATCGGCCTGTTCGGTTTCGTCTGAATCGAGGGTGCGGATGGCGGACCTCGCGGGGATGGGCTTTCAGCACCAACCCTCGCGACAAATTCTTGTTCCGTCCGTCGAGCCTGCCAGCCGCGACAATCAATAGCCGAGCGCGCAGCCGTCCTTGCGCGGGTCGGAGCCGCCGGTCAGCGTGCCCTTGTCCCAATCGATCCAGATGCCCTGCCCACCGCCGAGCGGCGCGACCACGCTGGTGGTCTTGTGACCGATCTTCTTCAGGCCTTCGACGATCTCCGCCGGCACACTGTCCTCGAGCTGGTAGACGCCTTCGTAGTGCAGGCCGCGCGGCATATCGATGGCTTCCTGGATGTCGCAGCCATAGTCGAGCATGTTGGTCAGCACACGGGTCTGGCCGACCGGCTGGTACTGCCCGCCCATCACGCCGTACGGCATCACCGCACGGCCGTTCCTGGTGGCCAGCGCCGGGATGATGGTGTGCAGCGGACGCTTGCCCGGTGCGATGCAATTCGGGTGTCCGGGCTGGATGCGGAAGCCGCCGGCGCGGTTCTGCAGCAGGACGCCGGTCTTGTTGGAGACGATCGCCGAGCCGAACGAATGCGCGATCGAATTGATGAACGAGCAGACGTTGCGATCCTTGTCGACCACCGTGATGTAGACCGTCGAAGGATTCATCGGCGGCGCAACGTTCGGCAGTTCGAGCAGCCGGTCCATCCGGATGTTCTTGATGTGCTCTTCGGCGAATTCCCTGGCGAGAATGCCGACAACGTCGACATGCACGTGCTGGGGATCGCCGATATGCTGCTCGCGCATCATGTAGGCGATGCGTGCCGCCTCGGCCTCGAGATGGAAGCGCTCGATGCTGAGCGGCTTGAACTTGGTCAGGTCGAAGCGCGACAGGATGTTGAGCATGACCAGCATGGTGATGCCGGGGCCGTTCGGCGGGCACTGCCAGACGTCATAGCCCTTGTACATCGTGCCGATCGGCGAGGTCGCCTCGGTCGAATGCGCAGCGAAGTCCTCGAGCGTGTGCAGGCCGCCGATGCCGCGCAGCGTGTCGACCATGTCGGCGGCGATTTCGCCGCTATAGAAGGCGTCGCGGCCCTTTTGCGCGATCGCGCGCAGCGTCTTGCCGAGCTCGGGCTGGCGGATCACGTCGCCGGCAACCGCGGGCTTGCCGTGCGGCAACAGATAGCGCTCGGTGTTGGTGCCGTTCTTCAGCTTCTCGAAGCCGTTCTTCCAGTCGAAGGCGATACGCGGCGCGACCACGTAGCCCTCCTCGGCGGCCTTGATCGCGGGCTGCAGCAGCCGGTCGAAGCCGAACTTGCCGTGGTCCTTCAGGATCACGTCCCAGGCATCGACCGCGCCGGGAATGCTGACCGCATGTGCCGAGGTCAGCGGCACCGAATGGATCTTGCGCTCGAGATACCAGTCGGCGGTCGCCGCCATCGGCGCCCGGCCGCTGCCGTTATAGGCGGTGATCTTGCCTTCTCCCCGCGGCTGGATCAGCGCGAAGCAGTCGCCGCCGATGCCGGTCGATTGCGGCTCGATGACGCCGAGCAGCGCGCAGGCTGCAACCGCCGCGTCGGCCGCCGTGCCGCCCTCGCGCATCACCTCGATGGCCGCGAGCGCCGCCTCTGGATGCGATGTCGCCACCATCGCGTTCTGGGCGTGGACCGTGGAACGGCCGGCGAAATGGAAATTCCTCATGACGGAGTGCTCGCTTGATCGTGATGGTCTGATGCGGCTGCGGCGGATGATGCCACGTACATGGCACACTCATCCCCGGCTGAGCAATGCCTGGCATGCCAGGGGAATTATCCCGACAATGCATGGCTTTGCGGGTTTCGCCGGCCTGGCCGGCCTGATAAACCCCGGCGATGCCCTTCAAGGTCGCCGCCCTCTACCAGTTCGCCGCGCTGCCGGACTTCCGTGCGCTCCGCGAGCCGCTGCGCGCGTTCTGCGCCGGGCTCGATCTCAAGGGCAGCGTGCTGCTCGCCCATGAGGGCATCAACGGCACGATTGCCGGCACCGACCAGGGCATCGACGACTTCGTTGCGGAGCTCAGGCACGGGCCGCTGTTCGGCGGCCGCCTCGACAATCTCGAGCTGAAGTTCTCCGAAGCCGCGCAAATGCCATTCCAGCGGCTCAAGGTGCGGCTGAAGAAGGAGATCGTCACGCTCGGCGACACCACGGTCGATCCGACGCGGCAGGTCGGCACCTATGTCGATGCCGCCGACTGGAACGAGCTGATCGCCGCGCCTGACATCACGGTGCTCGACACCCGCAACGCGTTCGAGGTCGCGATGGGCACGTTCGAGGGCGCGGTGGATCCCAGGATCGCGAGCTTTGGACAATTCAAGGAATTTGCGGCGCAAAACCTCGATCCGGCGAAGCACCGCAGGATTGCGATGTTCTGCACCGGCGGCATCCGCTGCGAGAAGGCCAGCGCCTATCTGCTCGCGCAAGGTTTTGCCGAGGTCTATCACCTCAAGGGCGGCATCCTGAAATATCTCGAGGAAACGCAGCAGCGGGACAGCCGCTGGCGCGGCGACTGTTTTGTGTTCGACGAGCGTGTCGCGCTCGGCCACGGCCTGCGCGAGCGTGCGGAAGCGCTTGCGAGCGACGTGGAGCGCGCGGGTGCCCCCTGCGAGGCTGCCGTCCATGAATGACACGGCAAAGCTGGGCGAGCGGATCGAGGCACTGGAGGTCCGCCTGACCTATCAGGACGAAACCATCGAGACGCTGAACCAGACCATCACGGCACAATGGAAGCAGATCGACGCGCTGACGCGCCAGATCGCCGAGTTGCGCGACCGGCTTCAGGAGGCCGAACGCCATGCGCCCGGCGCCGCCAACGAGCGCCCACCGCACTATTGATCGGTGCCGCCGGACCGCGGTAGCACCGGCTACATGTTGCTCACCTGACGCATCGGCTTCGCGCCGCTGAAGAACAGGCTGGACAACCGCTGCACCATCGCCGTGGCGCGGCTGCCTTCGAGACCAGGGCGAACGCACAGCAGGCGCTTCTGCACCGGAAGCTCCGGAAGATAATAGTCCTTCGCCGAAATCAGCGAGGATGGGATCATCCGCTCCGGGCACGCTGTCAGGCCGTATCCGGCCCGGGCGGCTTCCAGTCGCAGCTGATGGTTCGGGCTCCTGAACACGATCTTGTACGTGATGTTGTGCTTGGTGAGCGTCCGGATCATCCAGTCGTCACCGGGCCAGGCCAGGATCGGGATCGGGGCGCCCGGCCGCAGCACAAAATCGCGCGATCGCACCCACACCGACCGCTCCTCGGCTTCGGCGGCGATCGTCACCTCGTCTTCGTTCTCCTGCGAAGGGTTGCTGTAGACGAACGCGATATCGATGTAGCCGTCGATCAATCCCCTGATGACGGCCGGTGACATGTCGGCGTGCAGCAGAACGTCGGCGAGTGCATCGGATGGATGCAGCTTCAGGAATTCCTCGGCGAGCATCGTGCTGATTCCCAGCCGCAACGGCTGGGGTCCTTCATGATTGCCGCCGAGCCGAAGCAGCTGATCGTTGGCTTCGAGGATGCGCCTCGCCTGCTGCACGGCGACCTTGCCGAGCTCGGTGGTCGTGGTGCCGTTTGCGGTTCTGACGAAGAGCGCGCCACCAATCAGGCTTTGCAGTCGCTTGACCTGCGAACTGATCGCCGGCTGGCTGAGGCCGAGACGCTCCCCGGCCTTCGACAGGCTACCCGTCTCGGCGATCGCAACGACGGTGCGAACGATTTCAGTAGGAATATTCAAATGCTGACGCGGTCTATGCATCGCGAGCCCTCCAATCTCAGCGGGGACGCAATTCCAATCTCCACAGTATGTGATCAGGCTATACTAACATTTGGTTGCACTTTCGTTTAGGTACAATTACCGCCAAGACACTGATATTGCAGGCCATATGTATTGTTACGTGCATTTCTCCGCTTATCACGGTATCCGACAACTGCATCTCCACACGCCGCAGCACGTCAACCGCACCACGCCCCGGGTTTTTGCGGATATCGCATCAAATATTCTGATCGCCCCATAAGGTTTCGCTGACCCGATAAGTCTGGATTGGCGCCGCTGATTCGCGAAAGCGTTTTCATAGTTTTCCTTAATCAAAGCCTCGCAACGTGACGTCGTAGTCGGCGTTTCGAGGTGTGTTGCAATGACCAGGTTTTTTCGCTGCCGAAGCGGTGCGTCTGCCGTCGAATTCGCGCTGATGCTGCCGCTGTTTCTTGCCTTCATTTTCGGCATCATCGTCTTCGGCTCGTATCTCGCCATGGTGCATGGCGTTCAGCAACTCGCCGCCGAAGCGGCGCGGTCATCCATCGCGGGAATGACCGACACCGAACGCAACAGCCTCGCGACGAACTACGTCACCGCCAACGCGTCGACCTATCCGTTGCTCGTTCCCGGCAATCTCACGGTCAATGCCGCGCCGTCTCCATCGAATGCCAACGTCTACGTCGTGACGGTCAACTACAACGCGGCCGGCAACTTCATCTACAAGCTGCCCTTCGTCCCTGCCCCGGCGAGCACCATCGTCCGCTCCGCGGCGATTCAGTACGGGGGATTCTAGGATGAGAGGCGTCCTCATGCTGATGCGGCGCTTTGGCGCCGACGAACGAGGAAACTTCGCGATGATCAGCGCCGGCCTGATGACGCTCCTGATCGGGTGCGCCGGGCTCGCCATCGATCTCGGCACGATCTTCGCCGACCGGCGCAAGACGCAGAGCACCGCCGATCTCGCCGCGATCGTCGCCGCCGCCAACCTGAACAATCCGGTCAACGCCGCCACCGCGACCGTGACGCAGAACAAGTACCCGGCCAGCGCGCTGGTCAAGGTCGAGACAGGGACCTACACCGCAAACAGCGCCATCGCGCCGCAGGCCCGTTTCGTGACCCCGGCGGTTGGCACTCCCAACGCCGCGCGGGTCACGCTGAACACCCAGACCCCGCTCTACTTCGCGCGCTACCTGACCGGCGCCAGCAGCTTCACCATCAAGACGACCGCCACCGCGACATCGACCGAGATGGCCTCATTCGCGATCGGGTCGAGGCTGCTCTCGGTCAACGGCGGCGCGCTCAATGCGCTGCTCGGCTCGATGCTCGGCACCACGCTGTCGCTCTCGGTGATGGACTACAATGCACTGATCAGCGCGAAGATCGACGCACTGGACTTCCTGTCGGCACTGGCAACCCGGGTCAACCTGACCGGCGTCACCTATAGCGACCTGCTGAGCAGCAACATCAAGGTCGGCGACATCGTCGCGTCCGCGCTGACCACGCAGCAGATCACCAACGGCGCCAACGCAGCGACGACCGCGCTGTCGACGATCTCCCAGGCCGTCACCGGCTCCACCACCAAGATTTCGCCGGGCACGCTGGTCGACCTCGGTCCATTTGCCAATCTTACTGTGGGGCAGAAACCCAAGGTCGGCGCCAGTGTTTCGGTGTTCGACCTGATTTCCACGGTGGCGCAGATCGCCAACGGCAACCATCAGATCGCAACCTCGATCAATCTCGGCCTGCCGGGCATCGCCAATGTCTCCGTGATCGCAACGATCGGCGAGCGCCCGGTCGGATCGAGCTGGATCGCGATCGGCACCCAGGGTGTGAGTGTCCATACCGCGCAGACCAGGATCCTGGCGACGATCAATGTTCTCGGCTCCGGCACCGTGTCCGCGATCAATCTCCCGGTCTATGTCGAGGTCGCCTCGGGTACTGCGACACTCAGCGCGGTGTCCTGCGGCCACCCGAACATCAGCACCTCGCAGGTCACGATCGGCGTGACGCCGGGGATCGTGGATGCATGGATCGGCAACGTCACGGTCGCCGACATGACCAACTTCACGACCAAGCCCAATCCGCCGCCGGCGACCCTGGTCAACCTTGGTCTCGCCACCGTCACCGGCCGTGCCCATGCCGGCATGGGCAACACCACGCCGACCAATGTCAATTTCAGTTACAGCGACATCCAGTCGGGCACCAAGAAGACGGTGACGACGACCAACTTCCTTTCATCGCTGACAGGAAGCCTGCTCGGCGACCTCTCGCTGACCATCAATCTCGGCCCGCTCGGGCTGCCAATCCCGGGATTGGGGGCGCTCGTCATGAGCATCCTGAATGGCGTGACGAGTTCAGTCGATCAGGTGCTGGCGTCGCTGCTCGCGACGCTCGGCATCGGGCTCGGCCAGGTCGACGTTTGGGTGCTGGGCATCCGCTGCGACGGCGCCGTGCTGGTGAACTAGAGCATGATCCGGAAAAGTGCGAAGCGGTTTTCCCTCGCGACAAACGCAAAGCGTTTGCGCAGAGATCATGCTCAAACAAGCAGCGAAAGCGCGACCATCGCGCTTGAGGGGACCGATCGCGACGGGCATCACATCGGGGGTAGGAGACTGCCGTGAGCACAACGATAAGATACAAGACCGACAGCCAACGAACGATCCTCCTGAAGCGCGGGACGATCTTCTTCCGCAACACCAGTGTCGGGTGTCTCGTGCTCAACCTCTCGACCGGCGGCGCGGGGCTCGCCGTGGAAAGCGACGTCGCAATCCCGCTCGCGTTCGAGCTCGAGATCGAGAGTGAACCGATCCGGCGGCACTGCGTTGTGGCCTGGCGCCTGGAGCGGCGGCTCGGCGTGACCTTCGAATCTGACCGGATGCAGCGCCCCGCAAGCGGCCCCGTCTAGTTTATCCCGGCAATCAGAATACGCCGACGGGCTCGGTCGCGCCGGGCCACCGCTCCGCGGCGAGCAGGTCGCCGCAAGTTGAACTCACTTGGCATCGTGGTTAGCAGCCGCTGGGATATACCAGCTAATTGTCCCGATTGCCGTCGTGCTTCGACGGCGCGGGCTGCGTGGCGCTGACCGGATCGGAGGCCGGGAAGGTATCCTCGAGCCCCTCCTTCAGCCGGGCGCGAGCCTTGCGGTCGGCAGCCTGCGCCTCGTGCGGCTTTTCGGCATGCTTGTCGTGCGGGGCAGGATCGAATTTGTCGGCCATGTCGTCCCTCCATTCGCGGGGACAACGCGGCCACGCAAAGAGGGGTTCCAGAACCGCCTTGGCCCATTGCGCTGCAGCGTGTATCAGGGGCGCAAATTTGACCGTGATCAGGAACCATCCGCGTGCCCCAGGATCCCACCAAGAAGCCGCTCATCGACGTGCTGTCGGGCCACCGGCAGGCCGCGCCGCCGCTCTGGATGATGCGGCAGGCCGGCCGCTATCTGCCGGAATATCGCGAGCTGCGCGCCAAGGCCGGCGGCTTCCTCGATCTCTGCTTCACGCCCGAATTCGCCGCCGAGGTCACGCTGCAGCCGATCCGCCGGTTCAACTTCGACGCCGCGATCATCTTCTCCGACATCCTGGTAATCCCCTACGCGCTCGGCCGCTCGGTGCGCTTCGAGGCCGGCGAAGGACCCCGGCTCGATCCGCTGGCAACGCCCGACGAGATCGCGACGCTGGCGACCCATGCCAACTTCGACCAGCTCGAGCCGGTTTTTGAAGCGTTGCGCCGCGTCCGTCGCGAACTCGCCCCCGAGATTGCGCTGATCGGCTTCTGCGGCGCGCCGTGGACGGTTGCGACCTACATGGTGGCCGGACAGGGCACGCCGGACCAGGCACCCGCGCGGATGCTTGCCTACCGCCATCCGGACGCGTTCGCCAAGATCATCGACGTGCTGGTCGAGAACTCGATCCACTATCTGGTCGGCCAGTTGAAGGCCGGCGCCGACTGCCTGCAGATCTTCGACACCTGGGCCGGCGTGCTGCCGCCGCGCGAATTCGCACGCTGGTCGATCGAACCGACCCGGCGCATCGTGGCCGGGGTGCGCAAGCAGGTCCCCGGTGCCAGGATCATCGGCTTCCCGCGCGGCGCGGCAGGCATGCTGCCGGCCTATGTCGAGCAAACCGGCGTCGATGCGGTCTCGATCGATTGGGCCACCGAGCCGTCAATGATCCGCGAGCGCGTGCAGAACCGCGTCGCGGTGCAGGGCAATCTCGATCCGCTGGCCCTGATTGCCGGCGGCGCCGCGCTCGACCGCGCGGTGGACGATGTGCTGGAGAACCTTGGCAAAGGGCGGCTGATCTTCAATCTCGGCCACGGCATCCTCCCCGAGACCCCGATCGCCCATGTCGAGCAGATGGTCGCGCGGGTGCGCGCGTATAAGGGCTGAGGCCTTGTAGCCCGGATGGAGCGCAGCGCAATCCGGGAGTCTCTCCTCCGTCGCTAGACTGGCCCCGGATTACGCTTCGCTTCATCCGGGCTACGGAGCTTCCATCACCGTCACCCTGAGGAGACCGCGCAGCGGTCGTCTCGAAGGGTCGACGGCCCGGACCTGGCCACGAGTAAGGAGGGCGGCGCGTCGAAATATCGGGGCCGTGCATCCTTCGAGACGCGCTACGCGCTCCTCCAGCGACAAAGGCGAAGCGTTTGCGCGGGGATGACGGATCACGTCCTACCGCGCGTCCTCCAAAATCATATCGGATGCCTTCTCCGCGATCATGATCGTCGGCGCATTGGTATTGCCCGACATCAGGTCCGGCATGACCGACGCATCGACCACGCGCAGACCTTCGATGCCGCGCACCCTGAGCCGCTGGTCGACCACCGCGAGCGCATCGTTGCCCATCCGGCAGGTCGAGGTCGGATGATAGACCGTGCTGCCGGTGCGCCGGCAGAAATCGAGCAGGTCGTCGTCGCTGACCACCTTGGCGCCGGGATCGACCTCGCCCACCGAATAGGATTTCAGCGCCGGTGCGGCCAGGATCTTGCGCAGGATGCGGATGCCGTCGATGAAGGCGCGGCGATCGGTCTCGGTCGCCAGATAGTTGATGCGGATTTCCGGCGGCACGCCCGGGTCCGCGCTCCTGATCTTCAGCGAACCGCGGCTCTCCGGACGCAGCTGGCAGACCGAGGCCGTGAAGCCCGAGAACGGATGCAGCTTCTCGCCCATCTTGTCGGTCGAGAACGGCAGGAAGTGGATCTGGATGTCGGGCGACGCCAGCCGCGGGCTGGTCTTGAAGAACGCGCCGGAGGTGCCGGCGGCGATCGTCAATGGTCCTTTGCGCAGCGCGGCGTAGCGGAGGCCCGCCATGACGCGGCGTACGGGATGATTGATGACGTCGTTCAGCGTGACGGTCTGCGCGCAGCGCGTGACGATGCGGACCTGCAAGTGATCCTGCAGATCGTTGCCGACGCCGGGCGCATCGAGCACGATGTCGATGCCGTGCTGCTTCAACAGATCGGCCGGGCCGACGCCGGAGAGCTGCAACAATTGTGGCGAGTTGTACGCACCGCTCGATACCAGCACCTCCTTGCGCGCCTTGGCCTTGCGCAATTGCCCGTCCTGCTTGTAGGCGACGCCGCTCGCGCGCTTGCCGTCGAACAGGATGCGCTGCGCCAGCGCCGAGGTCTCGACATGAAGATTGCCGCGCGTCAACGCCGCCCGCAGATAGGACCGCGCCGTCGAGGCGCGCCGGCCGCGCCGCGTCGTGGTCTGGAAGAAACCCGCGCCCTCCTGGGCCGCGCCGTTGAAATCCGGATTGGTGGGAATGCCGACTTCGGCTGCGGCATGCACGAAGGCCTCCGACAGCGGATCATGATGCCGCCAATCCGACACCGGCAGCGGGCCGCCGGCACCGTGATATGTGTTGGAGCCGCGCTGCTGATCCTCCGCCTTCCTGAAATAGGGCAGGACGTCGTCATAGCCCCAGCCGGCATTGCCGCGCTGTCGCCAGCGGTCATAGTCCTCATGCTGGCCGCGCACATAGAGCAGGCCGTTGATCGAACTCGAGCCGCCGAGCACCTTGCCGCGCGGCTGGAACACCTGCCGGCCGTTGAGGCCGGGCTCCGGCTCGGTCTGGTACATCCAGTTGACGGATTTTTCCTTGAACAGCTTGCCGTAGCCGAGCGGGACATGGATCCAGATGTTGCTGTCCTTCGGTCCGGCCTCGAGCAGCAGCACCGAGTGCTTGCCGTCAGCGCTCAGGCGGTTGGCGAGCACGCAGCCGGCCGAGCCGGCGCCGACGATGACGTAATCATACTCCGCCGCATCATGATTGTTGTTCACTGGTTTCCCCCGGAATTTCTTTCTTCCGGTGGTACAGACAAAGCGCCGGCTTGAAAAGACTAGCGCCCTGCGCTGAGGTTCTGGAGCAGTTGCCCGACAAGCATATTGAGCTCGTCGGCGCTGCCGGCCGAGCCGAACACGTAGCGATCGGGCCGCACGATGACCGCCGCGGCGCCATGTTGCCGCATCCAGTCGGCGAACAGCCCGTCGCGCTCGACCACGGTCAGGATACCGTTAGTCTCGCCACTTTCGCCTGACGTGGTGATGACGACGCGCTCACCGCAGAGGCCCTGCCAGGCGGCACGGGACGTGCCCGACAGCCACGCCATCGGCTCCGCCGCCGACGTCACGATCGCGAATTCCGGTTTCAGCAGATCGTCGAGCCGGTATGTCCGCCCATCCGGCGCACGCACATGGGGCTGCACGAACAGCCGCCCGGCAAGCGCGGCATCGCGCGCGATCAGGCCGGAGACGAGATCGGGGATGAATTTCTGCCTGATGGTTTCGGCCTTGCCGGCCTTCAGGTCGGCGCGCAGCCGAACGTCACGTTCGACGGCGGCCACCGGATCGAGCTCGCCGATGATCTTGCCGAACTCCTTGGCGCTGGCGACGACGGCGCGGACATGCGGCTTGCGCTCGATTTCGTAACTGTCGAGCAGCGCGTCGCCCGCGTCGCCACGCAGCACAAGGCGGAGCTTCCAGGCCAGGTTCACCGCATCGCGGATACCGGCGCACAGCCCCTGCCCGAGGAATGGCGGCGTCTGGTGCACGGCATCGCCCATCAGCAGCACGCGGCGGTCGCGCCAGCGCTGGCCGAGCAGCGCGTGAAAGCGATAGACCGCCGAGCGCCAGATCGTGAGATCCGAGATATCGGTGAAACCCTCGAGCAGCTTCACGACGTTGTCAGGCGCGCCGGCCGCCTCGGGGTCCTCGCCGGGCAGCAACTTGATCTCCCAGCGCCGCAAATTGCGCGGACCCGGCACGAAGGTGCCGGGACGCGACGGCCGGCAATACTGAAAGCTCCTGGCCGGCCGCCTGGCGGGATCGCTGGTCAGCGTGTCGACCACCATCCACCATTCATCGAAGGCGAGGTCGTCGAGGCCGATGCCGAGCTGCTTGCGGACGAAGCTGTTGGCGCCGTCGCAACCGACCAGATAGCGCGCGCGGATCAAGACCTCCTCGCCGGACTCGCGGCGCGCGGTCAGCATCACCGCGCCGTCGTCCTGCTGCAGCGCAACGCCCGTGGCCGCAAGGAAAATGTCGGCATGCGGATAGTCGGCGAGCCTGTCGCGCAGCGCCTGCTCGACGTCCGGCTGCACGAAGGTCACGTTCGGAATCCAGCCGAGCGGAAACGGCGGCGGCATCGGGTCGAAGATCTTGATGATCTCACCGTCGACGCCGAGATAGTGCGAGCCGTTATGCGGGGCGATCGACTGCTCCATGAAATCGCCGAGCCCGATCGCCTGCAGCACGCGCAGCGCTTCATGATCGAGCGTGATCGCGCGCGGCTTGTCGTAGATGTCGGCAACGCGCTCGACGACTGCGACCCTCAAGCCGGATCTCGCGAGCAGATTGGCAAAGATGGCACCGACCGGCCCGAGGCCGACGATGGCCACGTCATGAATGGGATTATCGGCTGGCATTGACATGCTACTTCGCGAGGTAGCTCTCGAGCGTCAGCGGCTTCGGCTTCATTTGCGGCTCGCTGATCGCGACACCTTCGAACGGCGTCGCCTCCTCGAACCAGGCCTGCCGCGCCGGCAATCCCCACGGGAACGAGATCGTATGGTCGGACGGATCCCAGGCGACCGGCTCGTTCTCGATGTCCATGATCTGGTAGTGGGTGTTGAACAGCTCGACGCGATGCCCATCGGGATCGCGCATGTAGACATACATCGCGTGTCCCGGCCCATGGCGCCCGGGGCCGCGTTCAACGGCCGCGCCATAGCCGAGCTCGCCGGCGACATCGCAGGCGTTGAGTAGATGATGAACCTCGGGCGCGAGAAACGCGAAATGATGCAGCCGCGGTCCGGCGCCGTTGAAGAACACGATGTCGTGCGGATTGCCCTTGCGCTGCAGGAACACGCCGCGCAGATCGAATGTGCCCACCGGCGCGATGTATTCGCTGAGCCGAAACCCTGCCGCGGTGTAGAACTCGCACGCCTTGCGCACTTCGGGCGTCAGGACCTGGTAGTGATCGAGCCGCAGCGCCGAGCCGCCGGCATGACGGGTGAATTTGGTGATCATGCGCGGCACCACCGGCATGGTCGCGCAGAACTCCAGCGGCGTGCCGGCCGGATCGGTCGCATGCAGGGTGCGGCCCTGATGCGGCACGTCGGCCCAGGCGGCTCGGCAGCCCTGCGCTTCGAAGAACGCCTTGAGCCGGTCGAGGTCACCATCCTGAAAGACCCGCAGGCCGAGCCGCGCACAGGCAGCGCCCTCGCCTCTGCGCAACACAAGGCTGTGATGACAGGCCTCCTCGACGCCGCGGAAATAGAGCGCGCCGCCCTCCTCCGCGGTCAGGATCAGCCCGATCACCTTTTCGTAGAACTGCCGGCTCGCCGCGAGATCACGAACGGTCAGGACGACATGGCCGGCCCGCGTAATCCGGAACCCGGGATCGTGGTTCGTGATCGGGAGGCTCATGCGCACCTTCTGGTTTTTGCCGTTCGCGGGAACCCAACTCATTGCGAAAAACCCTCGGGGGATCAAGCAGCGCGGCGTCGGGCAAGCTTTGCCGCTCCGTGACCTCGCCTCACGCATTTGTATCGATTTGTTAGCAATGCCCGCCGGTGGAACCGAAGGAGGGGCCCGCCGTGGCACGGTCCGTTCCAATAGTTCATAGTTTGTCAAAGGTTTGCAGAGAATTCTTCGCCACGGCGCCATGGCCAAACCGGGCAGGCAACGTAGTGATGCGTACCCATCTGAGATCATATTTCGCGGCCCTGTTCGCGGGCGACCTCGCGGCCTTCGGTGCACCACCGGCGGATGAAGCGCTTGCCGGCCACATCCGCGCCGAACAAGTCTCGCTCGTGCTCGGCTACTCGTTCGGCATCATGCTGGCCAACGCCTGCAACGCGATGGTGCTGGCGATTGCGCTGTGGCAATCGCCGGACTGGGCCTTTGCGCTGGTGTGGGCGGCCGCGGTGGGCAGCGCGGCGCTGTTCTTCGGCTTGCAGGCGCGGGCAGCGCGCCGCATCGCCAAGCCGCAATTCGTGTCGCGCCGAACCATGTACCGGCTGGTGCGCAATGCGCTGGCGCTCGGGACGGCCTGGGGCGTCGTCCCCGTCGCCTTCTTCGCGAACGCATCGAGCGGAGCCCAGCTCGTCATCACCTGCCTGTGCGCCGGAATGCTGGCCGGCGGCGCCTTCGCGTTCTCCACCATCCCGATCGCCGCGATTGCTTTCACCGCACCGATCTTCGTCGGCACCGCGATCTGTCTCGGCAGGGACGGGGATTTCGTCTACCTCCTGGTGGCCGTGCTCGTCCTGGTCTACGGCTCGGTGCTGCTGCGCGGCGTGTTCCTCAACGCGTTCGAGTTCAGGCGGCGGATCATCGCCCAGCACGAGGCCGAGCGGACGGTGCGGCAGGATCCGCTGACGCACCTGCCGAACCGCGTCGCCTTCAATGAGGCGCTCAACGGCGCACTGAACCGGCTGGCGCGGTCGGGCGAGGAATTCGCGGTGCTGCTGCTCGATCTCGATCGCTTCAAGGAGGTCAACGACAGGTTCGGCCATCCGGCCGGCGACGAGTTCCTGGTGCAGGTGGCGGCCCGGTTGCAGCGCTGCACGCGCGCGGCCGAACATGTCGCACGGATCGGCGGCGACGAGTTCGCCCTGATCATGTCGAATCTGACGCGGCCCGAGGACGCGTTGGCAATCGCCGAGCGGTTCGTCGCGGCCTTTGCCGAGCCGTTTCCGATCGACGGGCTAGAGGTCAACCGGACGATCAGCATCGGTATCGTGCTGGCGCCCCGGGACGGCAGCACGTCCCACGATCTGCTCAAGCATGTCGACATCGCGCTTTACCGGGCGAAGAAATCCGCGCCCGGCACCATCTGCTTCTTCGAGGCCAGCGACGACCAGTCGGCGCGCGACCGCCGCGCCCTGCAGCGGGATCTCGAGCACGCCATCGAGGCGGACGAGCTGTTTCTGGTCTACCAGCCGTTCCTCGACATCCGCAAAGGCCGCGTCACCGGCTTCGAGGCACTGCTGCGCTGGCAGCATCCGACGCGCGGCCTGATCCCACCGACCGTCTTCATCCCGATCGCCGAGGAAAGCGGACTGATCCACCAACTCGGCGAGTGGGTGATCCGCCGTGCCTGCGCGATGCTGTCGCGCTGGCCGGACGACATCCGCATCGCGGTCAATTTCTCCGCGGTCCAGTTCCAGAACGTCGGCATCCTGCAGACGATCGTCGACGCGCTGGCCGAGGCGAATGTCGCGCCGAACCGTCTCGAGATCGAGATCACCGAGTCGATGCTGATCTCGAAATATGGATCGGCGCCCGCGATCCTGCATGCGCTGCTCGAGCTCGGCCTGACGGTCGCGCTCGACGATTTCGGCACCGGCTTCTCGTCGCTGACCTATCTGCGCAAGCTGCCGTTCAGCCGCATCAAGATCGATCAATCCTTCATCCGGGACATGCTGACCCAGCCGGACTGCGCCGCGATCGTCAAATCGGTGATCGGCCTCGCGCAGGAGTTGCAGATCGGCGTCGTGGCCGAAGGCGTCGAGACCGCAGATCAACTCGAATATCTGCGCCAGACCAGCTGCGACGAGGTCCAGGGCTATCTGATCGGGCGGCCGATGTCAGGCAGCGAGATTTCCGCACTGCTCGATCACAATCCGCAGCACTCGGTGCACGCGGCGTAGCGCCATCGAGGGCGCGCGCCGAATGAGCGCGTCGGTCGGACTGTGTCGCTTTTTCTGCTGATCCCGGGAGGCTGCGAGCAAATTCCGCCGTCATTGCGAGCGAAGCGAAGCAATCCATCTGTCCGCAAACGCGGCTTGATGGATTGCTTCGTCGCTATCGCTCCTCGCAATGACAGCGGAGAAAGACTCGCGCCGCAGTAAGGTTAGAGCGCGTCCGACCGATGCAGGGTGTCGACCGTGATGGTGCCGCGGGCACGCGAGACGCACGCGCAGATCTTGCGGCTCTCCCGCTTCTGATGGTCACTGAAGAAGACGTCGCGATGGTCGATCTCGCCGTCGACATCGACCACGTCGACCGCGCAGACCCCGCATTCACCGCGCCGGCAGTCGCTCATCACCTCATGACCGGCTTCGTTGAGCACGTCCAGCATCGACCGGTCGCGCGGGATGACGAACTCGGTCCCTTCACCACTGAGCCGCACGCGGAACGCCTCGGTCGGCAACAGCCCGCTCGATCCAAAGGTCTCGTAGCGCAAATCGGAGAGCGGGCGGCCGGACGCCTCCCAGGCGCGCCGCGCCGCGTCCAGCATCCGGATCGGGCCGCAGAACAGCGTCATCGTGTCCTGCGGCAACGCCGCAAAGACGCCATCGAGGTCGAGCCGCCTGCCTTCGTCGCCGGCATGGACGGTGAGGCGGTCGCCGAGCGCTCGCTCAAGCGGTTCGAGATAGACCGCATCGCCGCGCGTGCGCACGGCATAGTGCAGCGTCACGCCGGCGTCGCGGCGGGCGAGCGCCTGTGCCGCACCGACGATCGGCGTGATGCCAATGCCGCCCGCGATCAGGCAATACTGCCGCCGCGTCCAGTCGAGCTGCACCAGCGAGGTCGGCAGCGTGATGTTGAGCCGCGCCCCCGGCGCGAGCGAGCACATGTAGCGCGAGCCGCCGCGGGAATCCGCTGCGTGCCGAACTGCGATCCGGTAGCCCTGCGGATCGGCTTCGCCGACCAGCGAATAGGAGCGGGTCTGCGGCTGGCCTTCGATGGTGACGCCGACATCGATATGGCTGCCGACGGGATAGGGCACACCCGCAAAGTTATCCGGCCGCAGCAGGAATTCACGGATGCCGGGCGTGAGGTCGCGCACAGCGAGCAGCGTGGCGGATGTCCAGGTCTCGATGAATCGCATGGCGTTCTCCGCTCAGCCGGCTGCCGAATTGATCAACGCCAGCGCCGGCAGCAGATCGAGATGGCCGCGGTTGCGCAGCGCCAGCCGCAGATTGCGTGCCGCAAGCCTTGCATGCTCGCGCATGATCGCCTCGGCGCGCGCGCCCTCGCGGTTCTCGATGGCGTCGACCACAATGCGATGGTGATCCTGCGCGATCAGCAGGATCTGGCGCGCCTCGGGCAAGGCCGATTGCGCCATCACGAAGCCGCTCGGCGAGGCGAATGGCAGCGCCGAGGCGCGGTCGATCTGCCGGATCAGCGGCGGGCTGCGCGACAGCTCGGTGAGCAACGCGTGGAAGCGCGCGTTGAGCGCGACATAGGACGAAAAGGCTTCGACCGAAATCGGATCCTGCCGCACCAGGCCGTCGATCTCGTTGAGGCATTCCTTCAGCGGCTCGAGATCGCGCGACGAGACGCCGCGCTCGGCGGCGAAGCGCGCGGCCAGGCCCTCCAACGTGCCGCGCAGCTCGATCGAATCGAGAATGTCGCGCTCGGAAAATGCCTTGACCATGAAGCCGCCGGAAGGGATCGCCTCCAGCAGGCCTTCCTCTTCCAGCCGGACCAGCGCCATCCGCACCGGCGTGCGCGATACCCCGGTGAACTCGACCGCCTGCAGCTCCGAGATGCGCTCGCCGGGCCGCAGGCCGCCGGAGAGAACGAGGTCGCGCAGCGCAAGCTGCGCCCGCACGGTCTGCGACACTGAACGATCGGCTTCGCGTTCCGCCATGGCCCGCCGCTCGCCTACTCGGCAGCCTGCAGCTGTGGCGGCGGATTTTCCTTCGCCACCATTCGGTCAATGACGCGCCGCGCCCACATCGCGCCGGCGTCGATGTTGAGATTGTAGAACACCCGGTCCGGATTCTCGTCCATCGCGCGCTGCTGCGCTTCCAGGATGATCTCGTCCTCATGGAAGATGCCGGCGACGCCGTCGCGGATTTCCGAGGTCAGCCGCTGCTCGGTGATGCGGTGATTGCGGACGAAGGCCCAGAAATAATGGCAGGTCTTCTCGGTCTCGGGCGTGATCGTGTTCAGCACATAGCCGTTGACGCCCTGCGAACGATCGCCCTCCGGCGCGCCCGAACCGGCCGGCGCGACGCCGACGTCGATGTTGACGGTGCACGGCGCTTCGAAGCGGATGATCTGCCAGCGATCGACCGGGCCCGGCTTCTGCAGTTGCCTGGCCCAGAACGGCGGCGCCTCGATGCCCTTCATCCAGCGCGTCACGGTGACCGTCTTCTCGCCATGGGTGACGTCGAACGGCGCCTCGGCGACCGCATCATTGCCGATGCTCGAGCCGTGCACGAAGGTCTCGTGCGTCAGGTCCATCAGATTGTCGACGACGAGGCGATAGTCGCATTTGACGTGAATGGTCTTGCCGTCGCCGGCCCAGGCCGGATCGTGGTTCCAGTGCATGTCGGGCACCAGCGCGGGATCGGCGAGCGCGGGATCCCCCATCCAGAGCCAGATGAAGCGGTGGCGCTCGACGACGGGATAGGCGCGTACGCAGGCCGACGGATTGATCGTCTCCTGCGAGGGCATGAAGGTGCAGCGGCCCTGCGCATTGTATTTCAGGCCGTGATAGCCGCAGACCACGGCATCGCCATCGAGCCGGCCCTTGGAGAGCGGCACGAGGCGATGCCAGCAGGCATCCTCCAGCGCCACCACCTCGCCGTCGCCCGTCCGGTACATCACGACATGCTTGCCGCAGATCGCCCGCGGCAACAGCGCATGCTTGATCTCGGCATCCCAGCCGGCCGCGTACCACGCGTTCATTGGAAAGGGTTTTGGCATTGGATCCTCCCTAATGCATCCTACCTGTATACATAATATGCTTAAACGAGGCAATATCCGGCGATGAAGGCCAAAATTGACGCCATTCGGTATACATTCGTATGAAAATCGAGAGTATCCAAAAAAAATCGATTTTCGATTGACGGCCACAAGACCGTTGGCCAGTCTGCCGGCCATGAACATCGGGTTGAGTTTTCGCGAGGGCTTAGCCGGCGACGGGCCGCGAAGCCTGACATCGGCGGTCCAGGAGCGGCTGCGGGCCGACATCCTGTCGACGCGGCTGCTTCCCGGCCAGAAGCTGCACATCGCCGGCCTCGCCAAGCAATTTTCGGTCAGCCTTGCCGCCGTGCGCGAGGCGCTGTCGCGGTTGGTGGCGGACGGCTTGGTACAAGCCTCGGATCAGCGCGGCTTCCGCGTCTGTCCGGTCTCGCTCGCCGACCTTGCCGATGTCACGCAGACGCGGATCGACATCGAGGGACTTGCGCTGCGGCGCTCGATCGAGCGCGGCGACGAGGCCTGGCTGTCCTCGGTCGCGGCGGCCTGGGAAGCGCTGAAGGCCGTGCCCTATCGATTTCCCGACGATCCCACCGTGCATTACGAGGAATGGGTGGTCCGCCACCGCATCTTCCATCGCGCGCTGGTCAATGCCTGCGGCTCGCAATGGCTGCTCGGCTTCCGCGACGTGCTGCACGAGCAGAGCGAGCGCTACCGGCGGCTGTCGATCCGACGCGAGGTCGGCCGGCCGCGCGATGTCGAAGCCGAGCATGCCGCGATTGTGGACGCCGTATTCGCGCGCGATGCCGATGCGGCGGTTCGCGCTTTGTCGGTGCATTTCAGCACCACCATGGAATTCGTCGAGCTCGCCGCTCCGCGCATTGCGGAGGTCAACGCCACCACCTGATTCTGCGGCACGAGACGTCCGAAAAATAACAACAATCGATATCCGGGAGAAACAGAACCATGAACATCACGCGCCGCCGTGCGCTGGCAACCCTGATCGCCACTACCTTGCTGGCCAGCCCCGCCTTCGCGGCCGACACGATCCGCGTCGGCCTGCCCACCAAGACCTATTGGCCGACGACGATCGCCGAGACCGCCGTGCGGCAGAAGCTGTTCGAGAAGGAAGGCATCAAGGCCGAGCTGACGATCTATCGCAGCGGCGCCGAGACCTTCGAGGGCATGGCCGCGGGAGCAGCCGACATCATCCTCGATCCGCCGTCGCTGGTGTCCGCCGGCCGCAAGAAGGGCGTGATGTCGCGCATCGTCGCCAATGCCGCGATGGGCAATTTCGGCTGGCAGTTGATGGTGCCGGTCAAATCGACGCTCGAGGTCAAGGATCTCAACGGCAAGAAGGTCGGGATCACGGCAGCAGGATCCGGCTCGGACCTGCTCGCGCTGTGGACCATTCAAGACAGGAAGATCGACTTCACCCGCGTGCCGGTCGGCGGCGGCGGCCTGGTGCCGAACCTGCTCGCCGGCAATGTCGACGCCGCCGTGGTCTATTCGCCGCTCAGCTTCCAGGTCGCCAAGTCGGGCGAGGCGAAGACCATCCTCGACTACGCGACCGCGGCGCCGCCGAACCTCACCGCGGGCTGGATCGTGCTCGACAAGTTCGCCGAGGCCAAGCCGGAGGTGGTCCAGAAGGCCGTCAATGCGCTCTATGGCGCGCTGCAATTCATGCGCGCCAACCGCGACGTCACCGTGAAGCTGATCGCCGACCTCTACGAGATGCCGCCCGAGATCGCCGCGATGGAATATGACAACACCATCATGAAGCTGGAGACCGACGGCAACATGGGCGCGGCCAATGTGCCGGCAGCGGTGCAGCTGTCGCTCGATCTCGCCAAGCTCGGCGGGCTGAAGGACATCGTTCCGGTCGAGGACGTGATCTCGACCAGGTTCAAGCCGGTTCCGACCAAGCCATAACATGCAGGCCACCCTGACCATCAAGCTCGCGCGGGTCGCGATCGTGGTCGCGATCTTCGCGCTGTGGGAGATGCTGTCGCGGACCGGGCTCGTCAATCCGCGCCTGTTGCCGTCGGCATCGGACACGCTCGTGACGCTCGGCGACCTCCTGCAACGGTCGAGCGTCCGGACCGACCTTCTGGTGACCGCGACCGAGGTGCTGACCGCCTTCGCGCTCGCGGTGCCGATGGGAGCACTGATCGGCTTCCTGATCGCGGAGAACCGCTATTTTGCCGATGTCGCAAAGCCGCTGCTGTTCTTCGCCTTCAGCATCCCGAAATCGATCTTTCTGCCGATGTTCATCCTGGTGTTCGGCGTCGGTTTCGCCCAGAAGGTCGGCTTCGGCTTCTTCTCGACCATCTTCATCGTGATCATGTCGACCACGACGGCGGTGGAATCGGTCAAGGTCGAGCACCTGATGGTGGCCCGCTCCTATGGCGCGACGCGCACGCAGACCGCGTTCCGCGTCTATCTGCCGAGCATGCTGCCGGTGCTGCTGGAAGCGCTGCGGATCTCGATGATCTTCAACCTCACCGGCGTCATCCTCGCCGAGATGTACGCCTCGCGCGACGGCATCGGCCACCAGATCGCGACCTGGGGCGAGAATTTCCAGATGAAGCAGCTGCTCGCCGGCGTCGTGATGGTCGCCGCGATCGCCATGACCTTCAATGAACTGATCAGATGGGTGGAAACACGATGCAGCCATTGGCGAACGTGACACCGTTGAAGCCCGCCTCGCGCGCCGGCGCGATCGAGGTCAGGAATGTTGGCCAGGTGTTCCGGACCAAGACCCAGGACGTCATCGCGCTGGAAGACGTCTCGCTCGACATCAAGCCGGGGCGCTTCGTCGTGCTGGTCGGCCCGAGCGGATGCGGCAAGTCCACGCTGCTGATGATGATGGCCGGGCTGCGCGCGCAGACCTCGGGCACCATCACCATCAACGGCGCGCCGATCCCGCAGCCCGATCCGAACCGCGTCGGCGTCGTGTTCCAGGAAGCGAGCCTGTTTCCGTGGCTGACCGCCGAAGACAATGTCGAGTTTCCGCTGGCGCTGCGCGGCGTCGCCAAGGCGGAGCGCCGGGCCAAGGCGCAGGACGCGCTCAAGCTGGTCGGCCTCGAAGGCTTCGGCAAACGCCACCCGCACGAACTGTCGGGCGGCATGAAGCAGCGCGTATCGATCGCGCGCGGCCTGGTGCAGGATCCGCCCGTGCTGTTGATGGACGAGCCGTTCGCCGCGCTCGACGAGCAGACCCGGATGACGATGGGCGACGAGCTGTTGCGGATCTGGGCCGCGACCGGCAAGACGGTCGTGTTCGTCACCCATAGCCTGACCGAGGCGGTCTACCTCGCCGACGAGGTGATCGTGATGTCGCCGCGGCCCGGACGCATCGTCGACCAGCTGCAGGTCAATTTGCCGCGGCCGCGGACCTACGAGATGTTGAGCGGTGACGCCTTCGGCGCGCTGCGCGACCGCATCTGGCGGCACATCCGCAAATCGGCGTGAGACGATGATGAGCGCGAAAACCCTTCGCCATCTGATTATCGTCGGCCTGCTCCTGCTGTGGGAGCTGCTGCCGCGCACCGGGCTGATCCCCGAACTGTTCCTGCCGTCGCTGTCCTCCACCCTGCTCGCGGGCTGGAACGAGGCCGCCGAATATGGCCATGCGCTTGCGGTGACGCTTTACGAGGTCGCGGTCTCGATGGCGTTCGCCTGCGGCGGCGGCATCCTGCTCGGTGCTATCGTCGGCAGCCTGCCGCGCCCGCGTCTTCTGATCATGCCGATGGTCTCGAGCCTCTATGCGGTCCCGCTCGTGATCCTCTATCCCGTGTTCACGGTGTGGCTCGGGATCGGCTCGGAATCCAAGATCGCCTTCGCCTCGATCTACGGCTTCCTGCCGACCATGCTGGCGACGGCTGCCGGAATCCAGACCATCGACCCGCAACTGCTGCTCGCCGCGCGCAGCATGGGCGCGACGCTGAGCCAGCGGCTGGTCCGCGTCATCATTCCCGCAGCGATCCCGACCGTGCTGTCGGGCCTGCGGGTCGGCGGCGCGCTCGTCATCGTCGGCGTGGTGGTCTCGGAGATGCTGATCTCCTCGGCCGGGATCGGCTACCTGATCTCGCGCTACCGCACCATTCTCGACAGCCCGCACGTGTTCGCCGGCGTGCTGCTGGTGTTGTTCATGGCGATTGCCTTCAACACCGCGATCCGCTGGGTCGAGCGCAGGGCCGCGATCTGGCAGACCGGCACGCGCGCCGGCCAGAGCGCCGCCGACGAGGTCGGCCCCAGTGCGATGCAGCCGGCGACGTAAGGGAATCGCGACGTGTTCGACCTCACCTTGACGTTCGACAATGGACCGGAGCCCGATGTCACCCCGCTTGTGCTCGACATCCTCGGCGAGCGCGGCATCAAGACCACGTTCTTCGTGATCGGCGAGAAGCTCGCCGACCCCGGGCGCCGCCGCCTCGCTGGCCGCGCGCGCAACGAAGGCCACTGGATCGGCAATCACACCTATACGCACAGCACGCCACTCGGCGAGCAGCCCGGTGCCGACACGGCACAGCAGGAGATCGGCCGGACCGAGGCCGCGATCGGCGAGCTCGCCCATCCCGACCGCTGGTTCCGGCCGTTTGGCGGCGGCGGCAATCTGGACGATCGGCTGCTGAAGCCATCGGTGGTCGATTATCTCGTGCACACCAAGCACAGCTGCGTGCTCTGGAACGCGATCCCGCACGACTGGGACGATCCCGACGGCTGGACCGAGCGCGCGCTCGCGCAATGCCGCGCGCAGCCATGGACGCTATTGGTGCTGCATGACCTGCCGACAGGCGCGATGATGCATCTCGATCGGTTCCTCGATCGCGCCGAGGCGATCGGCGCCCGCTTCCGTCAGGACTTTCCGCTGCCATGCGTGCCGATCCGCAACGGCACGATCGCACTTCCCATCCAGGCCTATGTTTCCTCCATCGAAGAGAGTGAGAGACCATGAAGATCGCAAGTTTCAAGGCGGCGGGTACCGCAAGCTACGGCATCGTGACCGAGGCGGGGGTGATCGACGCCGGCAAGCGGCTGAAGGCGTACCCGACGCTGAAGGCGCTGCTGACGACGGGCTCGCTGGATGAACTGAAGAAGCTGCAGGGCGAGCGCGCCGATCACGCGCTCAGGGATCTCGAGCTGCTGCCGACCGTACCCGATCCCGACAAGATCTTCTGCATCGGCGTCAACTATGCGACGCATCTCGCCGAGAGCGGCCATCCGACGCCGCCGCATCCGATGATCTTCACCCGCTTTGCCAACAGCCAGGTCGGCGCCGGCCAGCCGATGATCCGGCCGCTGGAATCCGAGCGCTTCGACTATGAAGGCGAAATGGCCGTCATCATCGGCAAGGGCGGTCGCCGCATCTCGCGCGAGGCCGCGCTCGGCCATGTCGCGGGCTATGCTTGCTACAATGCTGTCTCTTATACACATCTCCGAGCCCCGAGACTTAGGAT
>NZ_JAQOSR010000240.1:0-10099 GCF_046718885.1 Bradyrhizobium sp. UFLA01-814
GGCCGATCATGTCGATGGCGGCAAGCGCGGCGAGATGGGTCTGCTCGGCTTCCTCGACGAAGGGCGCGCCCCAATAGGCCATGATGGCGTCGCCGATATATTTGTCGATGATGCCGCGATGCGCATGGACCGGCGCCGACATCGTCGACAGATAGAGGTTCATGATCTTGACGAGGCCGCTCGGCGTCACGCCCTCGCTCAGGCTGGTGAAGCCCTTCATGTCGCAGAACATCACCGTCATGACGCGGCGCTGTCCTTCGGTCGCGGCGATCGCCGGCTGTTCGAGCAGGCCCTCGGCGATCCGCGGATTGATGTAGCGGCCGAACGTCTCGCGGATGCGCTGGTTGTGGCGGAGCGTCTCGATCATGCGGTTGAAGGCGGCCGACAGCTGGCCGATCTCGTCCTGGGTCGTGATGGTGATGGCGCCGTCGAGGCGGCCGGCCTCGACCTCGCGGGTGCTTTCGAGCAGGCGCATCACCGGACGCGTGATGCCGCTGCCGACCAGCATCGCGAACACGAAGCCGAGGATCGCGGCAATGGCGGTCACGACGCCGGAGATGATGATCGCCCGCTGCTGGGCACTCATCACCTTCGCAGCGGCCGAAGCAACCTGCGCCAGCATGTCGGAACGGATGGCCTCGATCCTGGTGTTGAAGTCGTCGCGCAGGGCATCGGCGCGGAGCGTGGTCGCTTTCGCCGCCGCAAATTCCTTGGCGTCGATCTGCTCGAGCAGCGTCTTGTTCTCTGCGTTCAGACGCATCAGGAGGTCGTTGACGGCATTGTCGATGCGGTCGTCGAGGCGTCCGAGCGCGGCGTTGTCGGATGGCGTCGAGGGATCGGCGATGATCGCATCGATCAGCGTGCGCGCCGCGTCGGCCTCGCGCTTGATCAGGGGCTCGATCTCCTCGAAGGCCTTGCGCGCGCTTTCGTAGCCGGAATCTTCGCCCGGCGCCTGCATCTTCGCCATCATCATCCGGCGCATGGCGAGCGAGCGCTCCAGCGCGCGGATGTTGACGCGGGCGAGGTGGCCATAGGCGGGGATGTAGCGGTTGGTGAGCTCGTCGAGGAGATGGCCGACCTGGCCCGCCATCACCATCGACAGCAGCGAGGTGATCACCGCGAGGATGATGAGTCCCGCGGCAATGCCGACGATCTTCTGCCTGATCGAATTTCGAAACATGCCCAGCCTGGCCGCAGCTGCAATGAGCGGGTCCGCCCCGCCGTGGCGGCCAGACAGCTAATAGAGTTCCGCGGGGCGCGGTGCAAGCGACCGGCGCTTGCCATCCCGTCCCAAGGCGGGCGCCGGCGGCTAGCGCAGGCCTTCGTAGACCATCAGGCCGCGCGCGATGGCGAGCTTGCGCAGGGTCCGCGGCACGAACCGCTCCTGGGGATGCAGGTAACGCCACGAGGTCAGCACCAGGTCGTGCAGCCGGCTGACGTCGTCCTCGAACGGGGCGAGCAGGCCGGTGAGGCTCGCCGGCATATGGACGCGGGCGGTGAAGGGGAGCAGCAGCAATTCGAGATGCGCCTTGGCGCCGCTCTCGGTCGTGGCGGTGATGCCGGCGATGGCCGGAAGGGTCTCTTCGACGACGCAGGTGATGATGTCTTCGATCTCGCCGCGGCTCTCGTCGGTGAACAGGGCGGAAAAGCTCCGGTTCTTGAGGTCGCAGCCGAGCAGGGCGGAGGTGCGGGTGCCGGCCACGCGGAACGGAAAGCGGGTCTCGCCGTCATAGGACAGCACGAAGATGTCGGACAGGAGGTCGCGGACCGCGGACGGCTCGAACTCACTCCTCTCAGGTGCACGTGCGTTGCCGCGCTTCGCATTCCAATACGCGAAGAACGCGCGGCTCGAGCTGTGTTTCATCTAAACCTCGCCCGGCGCCTGTCTCAGCGGGACACATCTGTCCCGGTTTTGCTCAGGCGCCTTCCCTTCTCTGTTGTGCAGGGAAGGCTGTGCAGCGTCCATGCCGTGGCCGCGCTTTGGGCGGCTTATCGGCAGCTTTGTGTTGTTAACGTAAATTTAACTATGTCCTTGGCCCCCGCGGAACCTTTGGGTAGGGTCCACGCGTTCTCGTTCGCGCCGGCTGCCCCAAGCGCCGGCGTTGTTGGTACACAGGTGGCGTCAAACAGTTTGGTCACCGTGCGGGGAGGGGTGGGGACGTGCTCCCGATCCCTCTGGGGCACGAGAAGACCAGCCGATCAGGGAGGGCGTTCTCAGCGCCCTCCCTTTTCTTTTGTCCCGTCTTTTGTCCCGATTCCGCGCTGCGCGACACCCGGTGTCCGATTTTGGGATTGTGCACTTGCACAGGGGTGCGAAAGCCGCCTATCTCTGATCCACCGCCGCATCGAGGTCGCCGACCCCTTGGACTCCCATCCCGAATCCCCGCTCGCACCGCCGCCGGAGGCGCCGCGCGAGCCGATCCTGACACTGCCGCCGGCGCTCACCGCCTACATCCTCCTGATCGCGGCGATCCATCTGCGGGTGCTGCTGCCGCCGGAGCTGGAGAACTGGACCATCGACGTCTTCGGCTTCATCCCGAAGCGCTACGATTCGACGCTGCTCGACATCACCTTTCCGGGCGGCGAAGGCGCCAAGGTCTGGACCTTCGTCACCTATTCGCTGCTGCACGCCAACCTCACCCATATCGGCTTCAACGTGCTGTGGCTGCTGCCGTTCGGCAGCGCGCTGGCGCGGCGCTTCGGCGCGCTGCGTTTCTTTGTCTTCATGGCGGTGACGGCCGCCGCCGGCGCGCTCGCGCATCTGTTGACCCATGAGCACGCGATTGCGCCGATGATCGGAGCGTCGGCTTCGGTGTCGGGGACGATGGCGGCGGCGATCCGCTTCGCCTTCGTGAAGGGCAGCTTCCTGTCGTTCAGCCGCGGCGATGCCGAGGCGGCGGCCAAGGTGCCTGCGCTGTCGCTGTGGCGGGCGCTGCGCAACGGACGGGTGCTTGCCTTCCTGGCGATCTGGTTCGGCGTCAACATCCTGTTCGGCGCCACCTCGCTGTCGCTCGGCGGCGAGGGCGCGAGCGTCGCCTGGCAGGCGCATATCGGCGGCTTCCTCGCCGGACTGCTGCTGTTCTCGTTGTTCGATCCGGTGCCGCGCACGCGGGACGATGCTGCAGATGCGTCGTCGGTGGATCAGTCGGGGCGCGTCTGATCGCCGCTTGCAGCCTGGATCGAATTCCTCCATCATCTTTGCGAAGCAGAAACAAAGCGGGCCGACAAATCGAGCCCTGCTACTCACCGCGCCCCGGAACCGAAATCGGCGCGGAACTGTTGATTGAAGACTCTGGCGAACAGGCTCGACCCCGCCCAAGGCGGGGCACGAGTGGATTCAGGGAGGCCGACAATGACGGTACGTTCCATTCTCGATGCAAAAGGCCATCAGGTCATGAGCGTCGCGCCCGGCGCGAAGCTCTCGGCCGCGGTCAAGCTGCTCGGCGAGCGCAAGATCGGCGCGGTGCTTGTGATGGAGCAGAGCCGCATGGAGGGCATCCTGTCGGAGCGCGACATCGTGCGCGTGCTCTCTGAGCGCGGCGCAGGTGCGCTGGACGAACCGGTCAGCGCGGTCATGACCAAGAAAGTCGTAAGCTGCCGCGAGTCCGATACGGTCAGCGGCATCATGGAGATGATGACCACGGGAAAATTCCGCCATCTTCCTGTCGTCGAGGACGGCAAGGTGGTCGGGCTGATCTCGATCGGCGACATCGTCAAGCGGCGCGTGGAGGAATATGAGCGCGAGCAGGAGGCGCTTCGCGACTACATCAAGACCGCCTGAGTGCTACTTGCCGGTGCTGCCCGCACCGCTCGACGGCGGCACCAGGATGTCGATCGCTTCCTCGATTGCGCTGATGGAGCGTTCGGCGGCCCGGATGCCGTGCGCGATCAGGTCGTCGGCGCGGTGGAAGTCGAACCAGCCGATCTGACCGACCCGCGGCGAGATCAGCATGTCCGGCGGATCGCCGGCAAGGCGTGCGCGGGTGATGCGGTCCTGCATGATGTTGAAGGCGTCGACCATGACGCTTGAAATGCCGGGCCGGCTGGCGCTGCCGAAAAACTCCCGCTTCACGGTACGTTCAGCAGAGAAGAAGCGGCCAAACCGGCGCTTCGGCGGCTCCGGCTCGAGCTCGGCGTCGGCGGTCACCGCGACGGTCACCTCGGGCGCGGCCGACGGGCCGTGATTGTAGATCGTGGTCGAGTGCGCGAACACGTCGCTGGAGAGGTTCGCCGCAATGACAATCTCGGCGCCGAGCGCGCGCGCGGCCGAGACCGGCACCGGATTGACCAGCGCGCCGTCGACCAGCCAGCGGTCGCCGATCAGGACCGGCGCGAAGATGCCGGGCAGGGCGTAGGAGGCGCGCATGGCGTCGACCACGCGGCCCTGGGTCAGCCAGATCTCGTGCCCGGTGCGCACTTCGGTGGCGACGCTGGCGAACTTGACCGTGAGGTCCTCGATCATGACCTGGCCCAGCGCCGCCTCGATCTCGGCGGCCAGCTTGGCGCCGCGGATCAGGCCGGAGCCGTTGAGGCGGATGTCGAGGTAGCCGAGCACGCTGCGCGGCTGCAGGCCGCGCGCCCACTGCTCCAGCGTCTCGATATGGCCGGCCGCATAGGCGCCGCCGACGACGGAGCCGATCGAGGTACCGACCACCACATTGGGGACGATGCCGTGGGCCAGCAGGGTCTTGATGATGCCGATATGGGCAAAGCCGCGCGCGGCGCCGCCGCCGAGCGCAAGCCCGATGACCGGCCGGCGAACCGTACCCAGTCCTACCTTGTCGGGGCCGTCGGAGCTCTTGTGGCCTCGGCCCATCCAGCTGTCCAACACGACAAATCTCCTGCCAGCACGAGACTAGGCCGCGCAGCATGGCTGCGCCAGCGTCGTCCGTCTTCATGGTTATTCCCACAGGCATGATTCATGCCCGGGTGGTCCGCGGTAGGCAGGGAATGTGACTGGACCGCGACGATGGGGCTAACATCGGCTTGATCGCGCGGTTCCAAATGGCGGACGCTGCCCGTCCGGACTGTGACAAAGCCTTGGACGCCGCCTGGATCCCCTTGGACGAAGGCTTGAATTTGCCGCGTTTTCGTTGAAAAGCATGGTGATGACTTCGAGGGGTAACGGCATCGGCGGATGCGGGCGGGGCATGCGGCTCCTACCGCTGTTGACGCTTGCGGCATTTTTGCTGGCCCTGATCCCCGGTTCCGTATCTGCGCAGTTCTTCAGCGACCGGCCGCCGCCGATTCCGCCCGCCTCGGTCCCGGAGGTGCCGTCGGGTCCGGCGCTCAACCTGGCGCCGCCATCGGGCGGCGGTTCAGGGCCCGTTCTGCCCGGTCCGCTCAACCAGCCGACCATCGTCCAGCCCTCGATTGCGACCGTGCCGCCGGTCGTAGCGGCGCCGCCGGCCGGGTCGCCCGCCGCGGGGCAGGCGGTGCTGTCGCTGACGGCGCGGTACGGCAAGGACCTGCCGGTCATCAATGCCGGGCTGGTGTGGCGGGTGTTCGCCGACAAGCCTGACGACAACGGCACCTACAAGCTGGTCCGCGAAGAGCGCGGCGCGACGCCCAACGTAGTGCTGCCGCCCGGCAACTATGTCGTCCATGTCGCGCTCGGCCTCGTCAGCGCAGTGCGCGCCGTCAGCCTGAAGTCGGAGACCGACCGCGAGTCCTTCGTGCTGCCGGCCGGGGGCCTGCGGATCGAGGGCCGGGTCGGCAGCAGCAAGATCCCCGCCAACCAGATCTCGTTTGCGATCTACAAGGGCAGCCAGTTCGACGGTTCGGACCGTGGACCAATGGTGCCGAACGTAGCCGCCGGCGACGTCGCACTGCTGCCCGAGGGCACCTACTACATCGTCTCCAACTATGGCGACGCCAACTCGGTGGTGCGCTCCGACATTCGCGTCGGGGCGGGCAAGCTGACCGACGTCACCGTCACCCATCGCGCCGCCGTCATCACCCTCAAGCTGGTCAGCGAGCGGGGCGGCGAGGCGCTTGCCAACACCGCCTGGTCGGTGATCACGCCGGGCGGCGACGTGATCAAGGAATCGATCGGCGCGTTCCCGCGCGTCGTGCTCTCCGAAGGCGAGTATCGCGCGATCGCCAAGAACGAAGGCAAGGTGTTCGAGCGCCCCTTCAACGTCGTCAACGGCGTCGATGGCGAAGTCGAGGTCGTGGCGCGTTGATGTTCGACCGGCCTGCATTTCATGCAGCTGTCATAGTCTCTAATGTGAACTAACCATCGCGCGAATTTGAGCCGTCATAATCGCTCGCGGCGATGCCGGGCCTGCCTATTTTTACATGGCGTTAAGCCGCGGCATGACTTGGATGCCGTGGGGACTAGTGTTTGCGTGGGGCGTGCCATGGTCATGGCCAACAAGAAATCAGCAAAGACATCGGCCAAATTCAATTCCGAGATGTTCGCCGACGTACCGGTTCTGCAGCGCAAGTGGCAGGCCGCGGTCCGTCCCGGCGAAAAACTGCCGCACTATGAAGACGTGATGCTCGGCAGTCTCGGCCGGCTCGCGGATCATATCGTGCTGCTGCGGAGCGTCGATGGCATCCTCAGCGTCTCGCACGCCGGCCGCTATGTCCAGACATGGCTGAACGACGAGCGCTGGGACATTCCGCTGAGCGCGCTGCCGCCGGACTGCGCCACCGCCTTGACCGAAGCGGCCGCAAACGCCCGCGAGAACTGCCGGCCCTATCTGGCGTCAGCGCATTGCGTCCGCGACGGGTTGGTGCGGACCTTCGACGTGCTGGCGCTGCCGACGCGGTCGCGCTGGGGCGGTATCCTGGTCGGCGTCTACGTCAACGAGCGCAATGCGCAGTACAATCTGCTCGATACGATTTTCTCGGCCGCCGACGAGGGCGTGCTGTCGCTCGCAGCGATCCGCGATGCGCGCGGCGAGCCGGCTGACTTCCAGATCGTGCATCTCAACCAGGGCGCCGCAAGGCTACTGATGCAGCCTGCGACCGAATTGCTGTGGCGCCGGCTCAGCGCCGGCGGCAATCCGCTTGCGGCGCTAGCGGTGATGAACCGTCTGCGTGGATTTGTCGGCGGCGGCCCGGGCGGGCAGTTCGAGATCGACAGCGGCGATCGCTGCCTGCGGCTCGGCGTCACGGCGTTCGGCGACATGCTGTCGCTGACCGTCTCCGACGTCACCGCGCTGAAGCAGCGCGAGCTGTCGTTCCGCCTGCTGTTCGAGAACAACCCGATGCCGATGTGGGTGTTCGACGCCGGCACGATGGAATTCCTCAGCGTCAACGACGCCGCCGTTCAGCACTATGGCTACAGCCGGGAAAAATTTCTCGGCATGACGCTGCGCCAGATCTGGCCGGTGGACGAGTGGAGCGTGCACAGCGCCGCCTTGCGCGAGATCGGCGACGTCTATCAATCGAGCCGCGACTGGCGGCACATCAGAGCCGACGGCAGCGAGATCCATGTGCTGACCTTCGGGCGCAAGGTGGCGTTCGAGGGCCGCGACGGCTATCTGGTCGCGGTGGTCGACATCACCGAGCGCCGCGCCGCCGAAGCGCGGATCGCGCATATGGCGCACCATGACGGGCTCACCAATCTGCCGAACCGCGATTTCTACCAGGAGCGCCTGCGCGAGGCGCTGGAGCGCGGCCGGAGCGGCAACAAGCGCGTCGCGGTGATGTGCATCGACCTTGACCTGTTCAAGAACGTCAACGACTCCTTCGGGCATCCGATGGGCGATCGGCTGCTCAAGCTGGTGGCGGAGCGGCTGCGCGAGGTGGTCCGCGACGACAACGTGGCGGCCCGCCTCGGCGGCGACGAGTTCGCGATCGTGCTTGCGGCCGACGTTTCGCCGAACGAGGCGAGCGCTTTCGCCGAACGGCTGATCGATGCGCTGAGCGCGCCCTACAATATCGACGGGCTCGAGGTCGTGGTCGGCGCCAGCGTCGGCATCGCGCTGTCACCGGGCGACGGCACGACGTCGGAAGAGCTGATGCGTAATGCCGACATGGCGCTGTACCGCGCCAAGTCGGAGGGCGGCGGCGTGCATCACTTCTTCGAACCGGAGATGGATCAGCAGGCGCAGAAGCGCCGCGACATGGAGCGCGATCTGCGCGCGGCGTTCAGCAACGGCGAGTTCGAGCTGTACTACCAGCCGCTGGTCGATATCGCGGCCGACCGCATCTCTGGTTTCGAGTCGCTGCTGCGCTGGCGGCACCCGCAAAAGGGCATGGTCTCACCTGCGGAGTTCATCCCGGTTGCCGAAGACATCGGCCTGATCGTCGCGCTCGGCGAATGGGTGCTGCGCGAAGCCTGCTCCGAGGCGATCAAGTGGCCCGCCGACGTGAAGGTGGCCGTCAATCTGTCGCCGGTGCAGTTCCGCAGCCGCAATCTGGTCCAGGCCGTGATCTCGGCGCTGGCGCATTCCGGCCTGCCGGCGCGGCGGCTCGAGCTCGAGATCACCGAGTCGGTGTTTCTGGCGGAGACCGAGGCCAACCTCGCGATCCTGCATCAGCTGCGCGAACTGGGCGTCAGCATCTCGATGGACGATTTCGGCACCGGCTATTCCTCGCTGAGCTATCTGCGCAGCTTCCCGTTCGACAAGATCAAGATCGACCGCTCCTTCGTGAAGGATCTGGCGCGGCGCTCCGATTGCCTCGCGATCGTGCGCGCGATCTCGGGGCTCGGCCGCAGCCTCAGGATCACCACGACGGCGGAAGGGGTCGAGACCACAGACCAGCTCGACTGGCTGCGCGCCGAAGGCTGCAACGAGGTGCAGGGATTTCTGTTCAGCGCGGCGAGGCCGGCCGGCGAGATCGCGGCGCTGCTGAGCGGTTTTGCGGAGCGTGCTTCGAAGGCGGCCTAGCTCGTCATCCCTCGGGCTTGAGCCGGGCATTGCACCGTTGACGTTGCCGGGCAATGTCGGACCAGCGCGTCGCCGACCGGGCGGATCAGAGCGACTGCCTGCTGAAAGCGATCTGGCGGGAGACATTGCCGCGCGCGGCCATCCGCTCTCGCTTCAATTCCCGCAGTGTAGCTAAGCGCGGCAGCATTCCCCCAGCTGGGCCCGGATCGCAGCGTGGCCGTTTGGTGACATCCAGCCCAAAAGTAACTCGGTGCGCGGGGTGAGAAGACGCACGCTCGAAAGCCTGCGACATGGGGAAGGGGAGTCTGCGTCCGGCGCCATCGTATCGCTTGTAATCAATTTGCAGCAGTCATTTCGCAAGGCCGCCGACGATCGACATCGATTGAGGGGGGCGCCCGTGGGGCGGGCGAACCAATGAATGGAAGTCAACTTGCGCGGGTGGCTGGCACAGTGAGAGACAAGTTCTGGTTTGCGGCGATACTGGTCGTCGCTGTCTGGCTTGGGACGGTGACCGCGGCGCAAGCGCAGTTTGTCGTCACCACCACCGCCGACAGCGGTCCGGGCTCGCTGCGCGATGCCATCAATCAGGCTAACGTCGCAGGTGGAACGATCACGTTCAACCTGCCCGCAAACTCGACGATTGCAACCAGCGCTGCCAATGGCGCGCTGCCGCCCATCAATAACAACGTCACGATCGATGGCTCGGGATCGAGCGGCCTCGTCATTAGCGGCGGCAACGCCAATCGCGTCTTCTTCGTCCTCTCAGGCACGGTTGCGATCTCGAATCTGGCGATTGCCAACGGCAGTGCCCAAGGCGGCGCCGGCGGCGGCACCCAGACCGCCCCCGGTGGCGGCGGTCTGGGCGCCGGTGGCGCGATCTTTGTCAACGCCGGTTCGACAACAGTCAGCAATGTGACGTTCAGCAACAACACGGCAACGGGCGGCGCCGCGGGCGGTCGTGCGGCGCAAGGCGGTACGCCTGGTGGCGGCGGCGGTGGCGGTCTGGGCGGCAGTGGCGGCAGCGGCGGTCAGGACGCCGGTGGCGGTGGCGGCGGCTTCAGCGGCGGCGGCGGCGGCGCCGGCGGATCCAATAACGGGTCGACATTCCTGAACGGCGGCGCCGGCGGTAGCGGGCCTGGCGGCAGTGGCGGTAACGGAAGCAACGGAACGAACGGCGGCGCGGGACAAAATGGCATCAACGGCGGATCAGGCCTGTCTCTTATACACATCTCCGAGCCCACGAGACTTAGGAT
>NZ_JAQOSR010000241.1:0-10100 GCF_046718885.1 Bradyrhizobium sp. UFLA01-814
TGCATCTTAGGCAAGCGACCTTGCTGTTCCATTAATCAGAATCCGCCGCCCTCACAAATACACGCCCGGCGGCGTTTTCTTCCTGAACTGGGACGCTGAAATCCCCAGTGTCACTTAGACTGCATGGGTCATGCCGGTTGGCGTCGACGTCACTCTCTGCTTCTCAGAATTCCGCTGCTGGCGGGCAAGCCTACGATCGTGGATATACTGTCGTATCCAGTGGGCCAGATCGGCGGATCGGCGCAGATGGGCATGCCGCAAAACCTGGTCGATGTCCTGGAATTGAATGCCTGTCTCTTCCTGCATTGCTTTACCCCGGAAACTTTCACGCACGGGATGGTGGGCGCGCTTTGTTTCACGCTCGCTTCTAGGTGTCGCGAATGATGTTTCGTTCACGCCGAGATGTTGAGGCAGTTACGACCTTGCCATCCGGCGTGGTTCTGAGCCTGTGCCCATTAGGGCAGGTTAGATCGGATATCGCACGACACGCGAAGGGAGCCGTCGCTGCAGAAAGGATCCGCGAGACTCACCGCAAATCGCGCACAGATACTTTTTGTCTGTAGGCGGGTTGGCGACGCCATTAGGCAACCCCCCCGAAAATGCGCCCGCCGGGTCAGTGATGGTTTGTCCCGGCGGCAACGATCTCGGGAATAAGGGAGAGAGGGTTGGCGGGCAGGGCCGCATTCGCGAGCCGTCCGGTTTAGCTAAATGCGATGACGAGCAGGCCCGAGCACAGCAGCACAAGGCAGGTTGCGATTAGTGCGAGGAGCCCGCCGGACACGAAGTCATGATTACGCATGATACACCTCCCTGTCGCGGAGGGAGGCTGGTCCGAATTTATTAAAGATTTCGGAATCGTTTTTTGCGTTTCGGTCCTAGCCGGAACGAGGTCGGTTCAGTTGCGCCCGGCGCCTAGGCAAAACGCGAACGGAGGATGAACCGCCGTGTTGCGCGGAACGATTTGCAGTGGTTGGTAACGCGTTGATTTTGTTCAGAGCGAGTTGAGCTGGCTCGCAACACGAAAACGATCATTCAGAACGAAATGAGCGCGGCTTAAATTATTGATCTATCGGTAAAATCGTTGGCGCGCTCGGAGAGATTCGAACTCCCGACCCTCGGAATCGAAATCCGATGCTCTATCCAGCTGAGCTACGAGCGCGTTGCGGGTCGATTATCAGACTTGGGCGGGGAGGGCCAGCAGCCACGGAGCGCGGCACCTGGCGGTGCCGGCGGCACTCTCCTTGAAGCCGTCAGAAGCAGGGATGCCGGCGGTGGTCCTGGCCGATATAGGCGGCCGCGCTCTGATAGCACTTGTTGCGCGCGGGGCCGTCGTAATAGGCGAAGCTGCCGGCAGTCGGGCCGGGGCCGTAATTGTGCAGATAGCTGATGTGGTAGGGCAGGCCCCAATGCGCGTGGTGGTGATGCCGGTGGTGGCGCGGATGGGCCGTGAGGTCGGCCGCGGCCGCCGGGGTCAGGGCCATCACGGCCAGAGCGAGGGCGGCGAAAAGCTTGGTCTTGGTCATGGACGGCCTCCGGGCATTTACGGGAATCGGCATTCTGGGCCGCCCCAACGCCCATTTAACCCGGAATCGGGGCCAAAAGCTGCGGGAAATCAGCCACAGCGCGCCAAATTTTGCCTTTTTGCGGATGCTTAACGGATTGCCAACACAGTCCGGCCAGAGTCTTGCGGTCAGGTCCGCCCGGGCCCGGCCTTTCCCGCGGTTTCGAACGATCCATGCGCATCACGCCCCTTGTCGCCTTGCTGCTCTCGGTTCTGGCCGCGACACCCGCGCGGGCGGTGCTGCACATCACGCGCGACCATGGCGGCTATGTCGAGGAGTACAAGGCCAAGTACAAGCAGATCCGCGAGCGCCGCGAGCGCGTCGTGATCGACGGCATCTGCAACTCGGCCTGCACGCTGGTGTTCGGCATCGTGCCGCTGAACAAGATCTGCGTCACGCCGCGGGCCAGCATCGGCTTCCACCAGGCCTATTACGACAAGGCCTTCACCTTCGGCATCAAGGTCACCAGCCTCGAGGGCACCTCCGACCTGATGTCCTACTACCCCGACACGGTGAAGGACTGGATCCGCCGCAATGGCGGGCTCACCACCGAGATGAAGAAGATCAAGAACGGGGTCGATCTCTGGAAGATCGTCGATCCCTGTCCGGAAGAGTGGTAGGCGCGGACGCTCTCGCGCGCCCCGAACTTCCTTGCTCAGATGTTTGTTTCAAGTCTTGGGGTCCCAGGTCTTGGGCCTGACGTCGCCGTCCGACACCAGCAGGACGGACGCCTTCGACTTGCCGAGCACGGCCGCGGCGATGCTGCCGAAATTCAGGCTGTCGCCCTGGATGCGGTCGACGCCGATCACGACAAGGTCGGCCCGGCTTGATGCGATCTCCTGCAGGATCGCGACCTCAGGTGCGGTATTGGCGCGTAGCCGCGTCGTCACGTTGATGTCATAGCGCGCCGCGGTCGCGGCGATGTCCTTGAGGATCGCTTCCTCATGCGCCAGCGACATGCTGGGGCTGGTGCGGCGGGCGCCCTTGTCGCGCGTGGTCGAGACGTAGACCACCTGCAGCGGCTCGCTCGAGAGGCGCGCCAGCGCGATCGCGACCTCGGCGCCGCGCCGCGAGACGTTGCTGCCCGAGACCGGCACCAGGATCTTCCGCGCATTCGCCGTCGGCTCCTTCTCGTGCACGCCCTTGGCGGCCGCGATCGCCAGCGGGCCGTCGAAGCCGGAGGTGAGGTCGTCGAGCCGCCTGTCGAAGCCGCCATCGGGGCCGGCGACCGCGTCGATGCCGACCACCAGCAGGTCGAAGCCCTTTCTGGCTTCCTCGGCGATCGCCTCCGCCGCCGTCTCCTCGCGGGCGCGGCTGATGACGTCGACGTTGCCGCCGCCGCCGTCGGCATCGGCTTCGGCGCTCGCCTTGGCCGCGTTGATGACCGCCGCCTCGGGGCTCTCTGCATCGGCGCGGTTCTGCTCCTGCAGCTTGGCGTTGGCGCCGACATGCAGCACCGTGATCGGCAGACCGCGCCCGCCGGCGAGCTGGCCGGCGAGATGCGCGGCGAATGTCGCATTGCTGCTTTCATCGACCGCGAGCAGCAGCCGCTCGAGATTGGCGACGAAGCCGCGCTGCTCATATTCCTCGCGCTCCAGCCGCTCCTTTTCGTCCTTGCCGAGCGGCAGCCGCGCCAGCGCGCTGCGCAGCATCGGCGGCATCGCCATCGTGGTCAGGATCGCCATGGTCACGATCATCGAGAACATGGTTTGGCTCAACACCCCCATCGACAGGCCGATGGTGGCGATGATCACCTCGGTCGAGCCGCGTGCATTCATGCCGCTCGCCAGCGCATAGGATTCCGGCCGGGTCAGCCCGCCCAGCGCGCCGCCGACAAAGGCGCCGCCGAACTTGCCGATGCTCGCGATCAGGACCAGCGCCGCGGTCAGTCCCAGCACCGACGGATCCTTCAGCACCGTGAGGTCGGCGCTGAGGCCGGCGAGCCCGAAGAACACCGGCATGAACAGGCTTGAGATCAGCCCGCGCAGCCGCTCGTCGATCTGCCGGGTCAGGATCGGGGATTCCCCGACCAGCACGCCGGCGATGAAGGCGCCGAGCACGGTGTGCACGCCGATCAGGTGCGTGATCATCGCCATCCCGCACATCAACATCAGGATCACGGTGATCACCGCCGCCGAAGAGACCAGATGGTCGTTGGCCCAGCGGATCAGCCGGAACACCAGCCGCCGGCCGATCGTGAAGCTGACCGCGAGGAAGGCCAGCGTGCCGAACAGCGCCTGCGCGACCGAGAGGATGTCGAGGCTGCCGCGCGAGGCGAGGCTGAAGATGACGGCGATGATGATCCAGCCGAGGGTGTCGTCGATGATCGCGCTGGCGACGATGATCTGGCCGACATTGCGGCGCATGAAGTTCATTTCGCGCACCACGACGGCCACGATCTTCACCGAGGAGATCGACAGCGCCGTGCCGAGAAACAGCGATGCGATCAGCCGCGCTTCTGGATGCGGCAGCAGGCCGTCGGGGAGGAATTCGCCGAGCACGAAGCCGCAGACAAACGGCACCGCGATGCCCGCCACCGAGATCGTGGTCGCGGCGCGGCCGACCTTGCGCACCAGCTTGAGGTCGGTGTCCATGCCCGTCAGCAGCAACAGGAGCAGGATGCCGAACTGCGCAATGCCGTCGATCAGCGCCTTCTGCTCGCCGGACGGCGGAAAGATCACGCTATGCGCCGACGGCCACAGCCAGCCGAACAGCGATGGTCCGAGCAGCAGGCCGCCGAGCAGTTCGCCGATCACGGAGGGCTGGCCGATCCGCTGCATCAATTCGCCGAGGCCGCGCCCGACCGCGATCAGGAGCGCGATCTGGGCGAGCAGAATGAACTCGGATGGCCTGCTCGCCTTGTCGCCCTCGGCGTCGGCTGCCGTGATACTCACGAGCAGGATGACGGTCGCCCAAATTGCCGGTTGAAGCCGCCCCCAGCGGATCACCATGGCATCTCCGATTTCCAATTCCGGCGCGGCCCGGTCCGCTTGCCGCATGCGGTCAACGCCCGGGTTCCGAAAGTGATCCACTGGGTCAGATTTTGGAACGGAGGCACCGGCGGTTCGTTTCGCTCATGATGCGTTCATCCTGGTGATGCGAATGTCTCCATGAGCGAGCCTGGCCGCCGGAGCGGCTGCGGCTCAGCTCGCGCGAACGGGAGGCTGCGATGGCAACCAGATCCAATCTTTCGAAGGCTGAACTCGCGCGTAGCGTTGCCGGCGCCACATCGGCATTGGTGCTTAGCGCGCTCGTCCTGTTCGTCGCCGCGCATCACCTGAGCGGCGGATAGGCAGGCGGCGCGTGCCGCGCCGATCCATCAAAGCAGGAAGGTCCCAATCAGGAGGCCGGCCGCAAATGCCCAAAGCCCAAGGGTGCAGGCCGATATGACGCGGACGAGATTGCGCAGATCCACGTCCTGCCAGCTGCTATGGGACCGATACGTCAATTGCAGGCACCCCCTGCGGTGGCCGCCTTGCTTTCCTAGCCTGACAGCCTGTTCCCGATAGGTGCCCAAATGAAGGCAACCAATGGTGGCGCCCGATCACGCATTTGCGAGGCGCCGCCTCAAGGCGCCCGGTATTGCCTTCCGGTATTGTCTTCCTGCCGGCGAAATGATGCCGGTGCGGATCAGGCTGCCCGGCGCTTGCGGGTCCGCGCGGCCTTCTTGGCCGAGCGCGACCGCTCCGCCGCGGGGCGGCTCGCGGCCGCCTTGCCGCCGAGCTTGCCGCCCTTGCGCGACGGCGAGTGATCCTCGCGCGTGCCGCGGCCGGAGCCGCTCTTCTTGCCGCCGTGGGTCTCCTTGTTGACGGTCGCCCATGCGCGCCGCTCGGCCTCGCTGCTTGAAATGCCGCGCTGCTCGTAGCCTTCCTCGATGTGCTCGGCCTGCCGCTTCTGCTTGTCGGTATAGCTCGACTTGTCGCCTCTGGGCATCGCGCTCTCCCGTCTATTTTGATCGAGACGTCCGCCGGACTTCGCCCGTGTCGTCGTCCGGCTCGACGACCTCGAATCTGGACCGGCTGAAGCGGCCCAATCCGCTGAGCTCATAATAGCCGTCACGTTCGATATCCCTTGTCACCTCGTAAACGCGCCCCAGCGAGAGCGTGTCCCGCTGCAACGTGTTGTCGACGCAGCGAACGTGAAAAATCTTGCCGGTTTCGGCCATGCGCTCATCCTGAATTGTTGGTCTGGTTCGGCGTTACTTATCGCGCAACGTCGCCATCGCAATCGGTGTGCCGATCACGAAATTTCGTTCGGCAATTTCCATTCGGGCGCCGGCTCGCAGACTTCACCATCGTCGGGAATCTGCTTCATGTGATAGCCGGCCGGCAGCACCTGGCCCGGAGCCTCATCCGCGACCGGAACATCGAAGACCAGTCCGGAGACCAGTGCATGTTCCCACGCCTGCTTCTCCGTCGGAAAGGCCTTGTCGATTTGTTTGTCGCGATCGAACAGTGCGTAGGGCATCTGGCATCCTCGAGCATTGGCGGCCTGGCGCAGGCGGCTCGCCTGTCGTTCGCCCGATATGTCGAAAACGTCCGTTGCTGACTGGTGTTCCTAAATTCGCGCGCCAGCCGCAAAGGCCGGGCCGCTGCCTTGCATGATATTGCTGAGATATTTCGCCGGTGGCTTGCCGAGCGCCTTCTTGAACATGGTGATGAAGGCTGTGACGGACTCATAGCCGAGTGCGGACGAGACCTGCTGTACGCTCGCGCCGGCGGAGAGCTCGCGCAATGCGACGATCAAATGCAGTTGCTGGCGCCAGCGCCCGAATGTCAGGCCGGTTTCTCTCAGGATGAGACGCGCCAGACTGCTCTCGCTCAGCGCTACGCGTTCGGCCCACTCGGCCATCGTGCGGCGATCGCCCGGATCATCGGCGAGCGCTGCCGCGATCCGTCGCAAGCGTGGCTCGGGCGAGATCGGTAGATGCAGCTGCTGCAGCGGCATGCGCGGCAATTCGCTCAGCAGCAATTGCGCAAGGAGCGTCTCGCTGCCGCCGTCGTGCTGCATGCGGTCGGAAAGCTCGATGATCAGCTCGCGCAGCAACGGCGAGATCGACAATGTGCAGCAGCGGTCGGGCAGGTCGGCGGCACCGGGCTCGATGAAGACGAAGAAGATCCGCGCATTGGCGGTTGCGATATTGGTGTGGCGCGTGCCGCCGGGAAGCCAGACGCCGCAATGCGGGGGCACCATCCACAACCCGTTCGGAACGCGGCACATCACGCCGCCGCCGAGCGCAAAGACGAGCTGTCCCTTCCGGTGCGCGTGCTCGGCCGCCTCGACCTTGTTTTCGGTGACGTCGAGGCGCACGGCGATGGCCGCCGCCGCGACGTCATCCGGATCAAGGTCCGGCCAGGGATAGCGAAGTTGAAAGCCCATAACGGAGCAGGAAACCCGTCGAATGACCGAATTTAGCGATCGATAGAGCAGATATGTAAATTCTTCCGGCAGCCAAGTCGATAGCCTGGCGATGCAAATGGCCAGGAGCATGCGATGACGATGATTGCGCCGATGCGCACGCTGGGCGGGCAGAGGCTGTTGTTGACGGGGATCCTGCTGATCGCCTCGACGCTTCGCGCGCCAATTACCGGCGTGGCGCCGATGCTCGGCATGATCGGTGAGACCAGCGGGATCAGTGCGGCGGAGGCCGGGATACTGACGACGCTGCCCTTGCTGGCATTCGCGGTGATCTCACCGGTCGCAGCTGTGCTCGGGCGCAAATGGGGTATCGAGCGGTCGCTGTTCGGTGCGCTGCTTGTCATCGCGGCCGGGATCGCGCTGCGCTCGTCCGGTCCGGTCTGGGCGCTGTTTGCCGGCACCGCCACCATTGGTGCCGGAATCGCCGTTGGAAATGTGCTGCTGCCGAGCCTGCTCAAGCGGGACTTTCCGACCCGCATCGCCAGCCTGACCGGCGCTTACGCGATCACGTCCGCATTGGCCCAGGCGCTCGCATCTGTCGTAGCCATCCCGCTCGCTCAATTGCCGGGATCGAACTGGCATCTCTCGCTCGCGAGCACGCTGATCTTTCCGTTGGTGGCGCTGATGGCCTGGGCACCCCAGCTGGGGACGCACGCGGCCGCGACGGTCGAGCCGGCCTCGTCGCCGCATCGCGGGCGCATCTGGCACTCGCTGCTCGCCTGGCAGGTGACCGGCTTCCTCGGCCTGACCTCGCTGGTGTTCTACATCATCGTCGGATGGTTGCCCGCCATCCTCGTGCAGGCAGGTTACCCGGCGGCGACGGCGGGTACGCTGCACGGTGTGCTGCAATTGGCGACCGCGGTCCCCGGCCTGATCCTCGGGCCGATGGTCCGGCGCATGAAGGACCAGCGCGGCATCGCGATCGCCGTGTCGCTTGCGACCTGCATCTCGCTGCTGGGATTGTGGCAGTGTCCGGCGCTCGCAATGCTGTGGGTCGCGCTGTTCGGCTTCGGGGCGGGCGCAGCCTTCATCCTCGGATTGACATTCGTCAGCTTGCGAACCTCGCACAGCCACCAGGCGGCCGCGCTGTCGGGCATGGCGCAGTGCCTCGGCTACTCGCTCACCGCTGCGGGCCCGCCGCTCGCCGGACTTGCCCATGATGCGACCGGAGGCTGGGAGGTCGCGCTCGCGTGCTGCGCCGTCGCGACGGTGCTGATGGCAGTCCTGGGCGGATCAGCCGGCCGCGCGGCGACAATCTGATTGTCGTTCGATGCGGACATATCGCGAGCCGGATCCGGCTCGCGACGAGGCGTGGCGGCGGCCGGTCGGTTGTCTGCGCTGCAGGCCCGCGCTACAGAAGGCGGGAAGCCTCGCAAGCAAGAGCCAAGGGAAAAGTGTCGTTGAGGACATCTGCCAGCACGCGCATCGTGATCGGATCGACGCTTTTTGCCTTGGTGTCGAGTGCATTCCTTTTTCTGGTTCCGCCGAGTCCGATCGACAGGAACCTGTTGCGGGGTGCCTTCCGTCTTTACAAGGGATATGCGTATCTTATCCCCGTCAAATACGTGGACGGCACGCTCGAGACCGCCCGATTGTATGAGGACGACCGGCTGCTCGGCCCCGCGAACAGCGCCCAGCAAGAGATCATCGACAAGGGCGCCGGCCGATTCGCATTTTACCGGGACACCTGGAATTACTTCGGCCCGGCCTTGATGTTCTCGACCAGCGACAATACCGACCCGAACACCAACGGCAGAAAGTATCACCTCAGATGACGAACTGACCTGCGCTGTGTCCGGCTGTCGTCACGTCGTGCGTATCACGCCCAGTTCCTTCGACCGTTGGAGAAGAGCCGGCCGGTAAGGCGGCGAGGGATCGTCGTCGTCAGGGATGGCGCAATGGCCGAACTCCTGCTGGATGCGCTGGATCTCCATGACGCGATCGTTCAACCGCTGCAGATGCTCAAGCGATGTTGCCTTCCAGTAGCGGAAGGTATCGAACGTAATCGGCACGAAGGCGGTGCCGAACAGCGTTGGATCGGGCACGATGGTCCGCCCGAGCAGCAGGTAGCGATCCTGACCGACGATGACGAGGGTGGCATACGGCCGCCCTTCACTTACCCTGAGGCCCTTCAACGAAAGTTCGCACAGCTTGCTGAAATAGGGTTCCTTGCGCCAGCGGTCGGGATCATCGAGGTCAACCTGCACATTCAGCGCGTCGAGCCCAAAATGCGGCACCATGCCCGCGGTCTCGGGAAACCAATCGTCATCGAGGTGGCCTTGCAGCCAGGCACAGCTGAATGACCGGCACTGCCGGGGACGCTCGTGGTAGATCTCGCACCCGCCGCCCGCCAGGATGTGGTTGCAGACCGTATTCATCGGCTTGCGGAGATCGGTCACCTCAAGCACCTTGCAGCAGAGGGTGCATGATCCACACTGCCTGACCGTCGGAGCCACGGGAAAGCCGAGGGCCCACGACCCTTGTCGTTCGCGGAGGAGCAGCTTCTGCTTCTCCAACGTGCTCAGTGCACGCTCGACCTTGAGGCGCGACAATCTGGTCACGCCGATAATATCTTTCGTCGTCGTCGCGCCGCTCTCGACCGCCCGAACGACGACCAACGCCACTTGATCCATTGTTTTTCTTCTTGTCCGGCTCGTGGCCGGCTCTTCTTGTGCAGTGTTTTTGGCCGCCGGTATTCCGCGACGGCAAATCCTTGTGTTGTCCGGAACGCGCCGCGACGGATGGCTGCGACATTGTTCGGAGAGCGTATCCGCGAGGACGGGATGCCGCATCCGATAAACGCGCATGGCATCCCCGAGGACAAATGGTCGTGATTGCAGCGACAGGCGTTGGGTCCGCGAGCGTCTGCAAGGTCAGAGTGGTCTCGTGTCATCGGCAATGTCGCGAGAATGCGAATGTGTGGCTAGCAGACCGTGCAACACATTCAGTGTCGTCCCTGCGAAAGCAGGGACCCATAACCACCGATGGTTATCGTTGAAGGCCGCTGGAACGACGAGTCCCTTTCACAACATCCGCCGCGGAGTATGGGTCCCTGCTTTCGTGTTTGATCCCTGCTGATTGGTTGGATGGAATCGGTGTAGAACGAGGCGTGGCCTTTGT
>NZ_JAQOSR010000242.1:0-9974 GCF_046718885.1 Bradyrhizobium sp. UFLA01-814
TCCCATGTATGAGATCTAGACAACCTCATTCTGGCACACTGATGCCGTAGGGGGCCGTCCACACCATCAACCACCGAGTCTTGTTGTGAGAGGGATCGCGGCCCCAGCTACGCGCAACCACCAGCATTTGGGATAATGGGTCCTGGCTTTCGCCAGGACGACGCCACGTGTGTTGTATCGCGCGTCACTTACCGCGCTGGCTTCTTGCCAGGCCGCTTCTCGGCGCGCAGCGCGCCGGTCTTGTGGACCTTGGAGCGCGGCCCGACGAGGTGCGGCTTGTGAACGTGCCATTCAAGCGCGAGCGTCGCAGCAAAACCGAAAAAGCTCGAACGGCTCATACCGAGTCCGGCGGCATGCTTGTCGATCCGCGTGATCAGGCTCTTCGGCAAATAGACGTTGACGCGCTCGGACGGGTCGGGCGGATCGACGCCGACCATGAAGAAGGCGGCGACGTCCGAGCCCTTCGGCGCCACGATGCGCTCGATCGGCGTCGGCTCCGGCAATGGCTTGCCCTGCTCGACCCAGCCATCGACGGTCTGCGCCAGCGTGTGCTCGGCGCGCTCGATCGCGTCTTCCTGCGATCGCCCCGCGGCGACGCAGCCGGGAAAATCCGGGAACCATGCCCCGAACGCGCCGCGCGGACCGCGCTCCAGCACGGCCGGATAAAGCCGTCTCTTCATTCTGGCCTCCGTCGTCTGAGTATGCTATTTCACACACCTCGGTGTGTCAAATCACACAACACGCGATTGTGGGAGACCGCGGCAATGGACCCGCAAGCCGAACTCCGCATCGTCCGCGCGGCCTATGCCAAGCAGATCCTGGCCGCCGCCAACACCATCAATCCGCGGCTGACGGAGGCCTTCGCCGCCATTCGCCGCGAGGACTTCGTCGGCCCGGGACCATGGATGATGCTGCGGTGGTGGAGCCGCGACTATGCGCCGACGCCCGATGCCGACCCGGTCTATCTCTACACCAACGATCTCGTCGCCTTGCGCCCCGAGCGGCGACTCAACAACGGCCAGCCGTCGCTGCATGCCTATCTCATGCACCAGGCCGCGGCCGCCACCGGCGAGCACGTGGTGCATGTCGGCACGGGCACAGGGTACTACACCGCGATCCTCGCGCATCTGGTCGGACCGTCTGGCCGCGTGACCGGCATCGAATACGATCCGGACCTTGCGGCGGACGCTCGCGCCAATCTCGCCGCTTACGCAAATGTCGAGATCATCCAGGGCGACGGCACGATTGCGCCGTTCGAGTCCGCCGACGTGATCTATGTCAACGCCGGCTGCACCCGGCCTGCCGCGCGATGGCTCGACAGGCTCGCCGCAGGCGGCCGCCTGATCCTGCCGCTGACGTCGGATGAGGGATTCAAGGGTGGCGCCCCGGAGCAGGTGGCGCGCTCCGGCGCCGTGTTCCGGATCCGGCGCGAGGGCGCAGAGTACCAAGCGGACTGGATATCGCCAGTTGCGATCATTCCGTGCGACGGCGGCCGGGACGAGACGTCCGAAAAAACGCTCGCCGAAGCCTTCGCCCGCGGCGGCTGGCAGAAGGTGACGCGGCTCTACCGCGGTGCCGGGATCCCCGATGAACGTTGCTGGTTACGTGGGCCAGGCTGGTGCCTGGCTTACGATTGAGCGCGGCTACTTGCGGGCAAAAACCAGAATCATGTTGTTGGCCGGCATTTCGAAGCTGCCGGCGAGCTTGAGCCCGACGCTTCCCGCAAGCGTCTCGAGATCGGCGATGTCGCGCACGCCCCACTCGGCGTCGCGCTCGCGCAACGACGTGTCGAACACGGCATTGCTGAGCGCGGTGTGCTTGCCGCCGCGCTTGAACGGGCCGTAGAGCAACAGCCGGCCGTCGGCGCGCAGGTGCCGCGCGGCGCCGGCGAACAGGCCCTCGGCGACGCGCCACGGCGCGATGTGGATCACATTAGCGCAGAAGATCGCGAGCAGTTTGTCCGGACCTTTGCCGTCCGTCGGCGCTGGCGACCAGGCGGGATCGGACAGATCGATCGGCTGCGGCGGCCGGATGTTGGCAAGGCCGGCATGCGCGCGCCAGGCCTCGATGCTGCGCAGGTGCGCCGCATGGAGGTCGCTCGGCCACCAGGTGATGTCGGGCGTTTGACCGGCGAAATAGACGACATGCTGGCCGGTGCCGCTGCCGACTTCCAGCACGTCGCCGGATTGGCCGGCGAGGTAGTCTTTCAGGACGGTCCAGATCGGCTGATGGTTGCGATGGAACGCCGGCGCATCGAGCCGCCCGTCCGCCTCGACCGGTTGGCCGTCCTTGCCGAACTCCGCCACGAATTCCGCCACCGCGCTTCTCCTTACCGCTTCTAGATCAGGCCGCTCCATCAGCAAAACCGGAACCGGGATGCCGACACTGCTGATCCGTCATCCTGAGGTGCGAGCTCTTGCGAGCCTCGAAGGATGAATCGGCCGCGGTCGGGCCGTCGACCCTTCGAGGCTCGCTCCGCTCGCACCTCCAGCGACAACGGCAAGCCGTTGCGCGGGGGTGACGGGTCTAATCTCGTCTATGTCGCCCCTGACATTAACCCCATCACAACACTCCTATTCTCCGTGTTGCCAGCCGATGGCCTTTGTGCTTTCCACTCTTTATATTGCGATGGGATCATCGAGATTGAAGCCCGGGAAGCGTCCTTGATCGCCACTTTCTCCAAGCCAGCCTTCGTCCTGGCGCTGCTGGCAGGCACCGCCATGGCCGCGCCCGCGCAGGCCCAATCCGCCGCCGAGGGACAAAAGCTCGCCTTCGACCGCGGCAAGGGCAATTGCCTGACCTGCCACGTCATCAAGGGCGGCGACCTGCCCGGCACGATCGGCCCCGAGCTGAGCGGCCTGAAGGCCAAATACAGCCGTGACGAGCTGATCGCGATCGTGACCGACGAGACCAAGCGCAATCCACAGACGGTGATGCCGCCGTTCGGCCGAAACCGGATTTTGAGCGAGAAGGAAATCGACGCGGTGGTGGACTTCCTGCAGACGCTGTGACGCCGCAACCGTCGCTTGAGGAGATTTTTTTGATGAACATCACGACCAGCGAATTTTCTAGAGCGCGCCGGATGGTGCTGAAGGGCGCGGGCGTCGCCGCGCTGATCGGCCTCGGCGTCATTCCGTTCGACGTGCCGCAGGCGCTCGCCGCCGCCAACGACAAATATCCCGAAGACGCATTCAAGCAGAAGACCGAGGCCGACGCGATCAAGGCGCTCTATGGCAAGACCGCCGAGCCGACGGACAAGGTCAAGATGGACGCGCCGGAGATCGCCGAGAACGGCGCGGTGGTGCCGATCTCCGCGACCACGACGCTGGCCGATGTCACCTCGATCTCGTTTCTGGTGAGCGAGAACCCGATTTCGCTGGTGGCGTCGTACAAGATTCCGGCGGGCACGCTGCCGACCGTCGCCAACCGCATCAAGATGGCGAAGACCAGCAACGTCACCGTGATCGTCGAGGCCGGCGGCAAGCTCTACAGCGCCAAGAAGGAAATCAAGGTCACCGTCGGCGGCTGCGGCGGCTAGTGCATATATGAGCGTCGATCGAACCCGCGAACTCGCTGTGCCCGCTCTCCCGCTTGCGGGGTCCGAGGCGAGCGAAGCTCGCTCTCGAGGTTGGGGTGGGGGTATCGCCACGATGGACATTCTTCGTTTGGAGAGAGCCCCCACCCGGATCGCATCTAGCGATGCGACGCAGCCGAAGCCTTGCTTCGGCGTTCTTCAGAGACGGCCGCTGAAGGCGGCCTATGCTCCCCCGCAAGCGGGAGAGGTGAAGCGAGCCCGTCGATGGGCTGTCGCGACAACAGAGGACTAAACCGATGGCATCGAGCATTCGCGTGCGCGCCACGTCAAACGGCGACACCACCGAGGTGCAGGCGCTGATCCAGCACCCGATGGATTCCGGCTTCGTCAAGGACGCCAAGGGCGAGATCATTCCGCCGCATTTCATCCAGCAGCTCACCTTCGAATATGACGGCAAGCCGGTGTTCGTCGCCGACTGGGGCGGCGGCGTCTCCAAGGATCCCTATGTCAAGTTCGCCTTCAAGGGCGGCAAGAAGGGCGACGATCTGAAGGTCAGCTGGATCGACAACAAGGGCGCGACCGACACCACCACGGCGAAGATTCAATGACACGGCGCCTCGCAATCCGCGCAACAATAGCCACGCTCGCGCTTGGCTTGCTGGCGTGCGCACCAGCGCGCGCGGCCGACAGCGTCGATCCCGCCGCCGACAAGGCCGCGTTCCAGAAATTCTTCACCAGCAAATTCCCCAAGCTGAAGCTCGAGGATTTCGTCAACGGTCCCTATTCGATGAATGAGGACCTGCACAGGCAGTGGGAGGAGAAGGAGCAGTTTCCGCCCTACGAGTTCTCGCTCGAAGCCGGCAAGGAGATGTTCGCGACGCCATTCAAGAACGGCAAGACCTACGCCGACTGCTTCCCGAACAAGGGCATCGGCATCCGCCAGAACTATCCTTACTTCGATGAGAAGGAAGGCAAGGTCGTCACGCTCGAGCTCGCGCTCAATCGCTGCCGCGAAGCCAATGGCGAGGCGCCGTTCTCCTATGTGAAGGACGACATGGCCGCGCTCACCGCCTACATGGCCTTCACCTCGCGCGGCAAGCCGATGGATATCAAGATCCCGAACGATCCGCGCGCGCTGGAGGCCTATCAGAAGGGCAAGGAGTATTTCTACACCCGCCGCGGCCAGCTCAATTTCTCCTGCGCCACCTGCCACATCCAGAGCCCGGGCGAGCGGATCCGCGCCGAGGTGCTGGCGCCGGCGCTCGGCATCCTGAACGCGATGCCGATCTACCGCTCGGAATGGAGCGGCATGGGCACCACCAGCCGCCGCTTCACCACCTGCAACAGCCAGATCCGCGGCGTGCCGCTCAATCCGCAGGACGACGAGTACCGCAACCTCGAATACTATTTGTCCTATGTCAGCAACGGGCTGCCGATTTCGGGTCCGGGAGCACGGCCATGAGCGCGGCCATTAAAGCTGTCCTCGCAGCATCGGCCCTGCTGATCGCATCGGCGACCGGCGCCCTCGCCGCCTCCGAGGCCGACTACAAGGCGGCCTACGCCGCGGCCGAAGCCGCCAACAAGGAAGCCGGCAGCCTGCGCAACCAGTGGACCACCACCGCCTCGACGCTATCTGCCGCAAAAAAGGCCGGTGAGGCTGGTGATTTCGACACCGCAGTCGCCAAGGCCACGGAGGCCGAGGCACTGGCAAAGGCCTCGATCTTCCAGGCCACCAGCGAAAAGGAACGCTGGAAGGACATGGAAGTTCGTTAAAAGCGCGCAGGCCAGGGGCCGCGCGGAGAGAATGATGATCATCCGCCGCCGGGAATTCCTGAAAGCTGCGGCCGCCGCAACGCTGACGGCCGGCCTGCCGCGCCTTGCGCGCAGCGCCGACACCGCCAGCGTCTACGACCTCGAACGGTTCGGCAACGCCCGCATCCTGCACATGACCGACACGCATGCGCAGCTGAAGCCGGTGTTCTTCCGGGAGCCCGGCGTCAATCTCGGCGTCGGCGCGATGGCCGGCCAGCCGCCCCACCTCGTCGGCAAGGCGTTCCTCGACCGCTTCGGCATCCGGCCCGACAGCGCCGACGCCTATGCCTTCACCTGCGTCGAGTTCGAGAAGGCCGCCGGCCGGTTCGGACGGCTCGGCGGCTTCGCCCACCTGAAGACGCTGGTCGACAAGCTGCGCGCCGATGTCGGCGAAAAGCGTTCGATCCTGCTCGACGGCGGCGACCTCTGGCAGGGCTCAGGGCTCGCCAACGCCATGAACGGCGCCGACATGGTGGAGGCCGCCAATCTGCTCGGCATCGAGGCGATGACCGGGCACTGGGAATTCACCTATGGCGAGCAGGTGCTGCGCGACAACCTCTCCCGCTTCAAGGGCGAGTTCCTGGCGCAGAACGTGTTCCTGACCGAGGAAGCCGCGTTCAACGACGCCAAGGCGTTCGACCCGGCTTCGGGGCGGGTGTTCAAGCCGTCCTTCATCAAGGAGATCGGCGGCCATCGCGTCGCGATCATCGGCCAGGCCTTCCCCTACGTGCCGATCGCGCATCCGAAGCGCTTCACGCCGGACTGGAAGTTCGGCATCCGCGACGAGGAGCTGCAGAAGCTCGTCGACGGCCATCGCAACAACGACAAGGTCGAGGCGGTGATCCTGCTGTCGCATAACGGCATGGATGTCGACCTCAAGCTCGCCAGCCGCGTCACCGGCATCGACGTCATTCTCGGCGGCCACACCCACGACGCGATCCCGATCCCGATCACGGTGACCAATGCCGGCGGCGTCACGCTGGTGACCAATGCCGGCTCCAACGGCAAGTTCATCGGCGTGCTCGATCTCGATCTGACCAAGGGCAAGGTCGCCAATGTCCGCTACCGGCTGCTGCCGGTGTTCGCCGAACTGCTGAAGCCCGATCCTGCGATGCAGACGCTGATCGACAAGATGCGCGATCCGCATGTCGACGAATGGAATAGCAAGCTGGCCTCGGCCGACCGGCTGCTCTACCGCCGCGGCAATTTCTCCGGCACCGTCGATCAGTTGATCTGCGATGCGCTGCTGAACGAGCTCAACGCCGAGATCGCGCTGTCGCCGGGCTTCCGCTGGGGCATCACCACGCTCGCCGGCCAGCCGCTGACCATGGAAGACGTGCTGTCGGAAACCGCGATCACCTATCCGGAGACCTACGTCGCCACGATGACCGGGAGCCAGATCAAGGATGTGCTGGAAGACGTTTGCGACAATCTGTTCAACGTCGACCCCTATTATCAGCAGGGCGGCGACATGGTCCGCGTCGGCGGCCTCGCCTACACCTGCACGCCCGGCGAGACCGTCGGCAAGCGTATTTCCGAGCTGAAGCTTGGCAACGGCAAGCATCTCGAAGCCGGCAAGCACTACAAGGTCGCAGGCTGGGCCTCGGTCAACCAGCAGAGCGGCGCGCCGATCTGGGACGTCGTCGCCAGGCATCTGCGCTCCGGCCGGCCGCCGAACCGCGACGAGCCCGGCGTGACGCTGAAAGGCGTCGAGGACAATCCGGGCATCGCGAGGCACGGATGACGCGCCGCGCGTTGATCGCGGCGCTCGGCCTTGCGGCGATCGCGCTGGCGACGCCGCTCACCCGCGCCCAGCTGGCGCCGCTGCAGGACAAGCCGTTCGCCGAGCACAAGGTCGTGCTGCAGCTCTCCGACAACGATCCGAGGAAGCAAGGCCTCGTCATCAGCGTCGCCAACAATCTGATGAAGCATTACGATCCCGACAAGGTCGCGGTCGAGATCGTCGCCTTCGGCCCGGGCATCGACCTGCTCAAGCCCGACAACCCGAACCGCAAGCTGGTCGAGAGCCTGGTCGCGCAGGGCGCGCGGGTCGACATCTGCCTCAACACCGTCGACACGATCGAGCGCGACAGCGGCAAGCGGCCGGACTACATCGCCGCCGCCACCCCCGTGCAGGTCGGCGTCGCACAGATTTTGCTGCTCACCGAGAACGGATACACGCTGGTCCGTCCGTAACCCTGATCGCCGTCGTCCCCGACGCCACCATCGTACCATCGAAGTGGTGCACCTGATGGAGCTGCAGGAGCAGGGCTCGAGTTACGTGCGGCCGTCGTCGCGCCGCCCAAAATGCGAAATATGTCCCGTCATCCTGAGGCGCGAGCGGAGCGAGCCTCGAAGGATGCACGGCCCCGCCCCCTCCGCGCGTCCGCCCCTCCTTCCCTGAAATATCCGGGCCGTCGACCCTTCGAGGCTCGCTTCGCGAGCACTTCGGGGTGACGGGACAGGAGTCGCACGGGGATGGATTTGCTTTGAACGGACCCTATCTATGGAATAATATCCTCCATGTGACTCGGCCCGGAGAATAGGGAAGCCGTCATGATCTTTCGTCAGCTCTTCGACAGCGTATCCGGCACCTACAGCTATCTGCTCGCGAGCCGCGCCGGCGGCGAGGCATTGATCCTCGATCCGGTGCTGGAGAAGGCCGACCGCTACTGCAAGCTGCTGCAGGAACTCGACCTCAGGCTGGTCAAGGCCGTCGACACCCATCTGCATGCCGATCACGTCACCGGCCTCGGCGAGCTGCGCGACCGCACCCAGTGCATCACCATCATGGGCGAGCAGAGCAAGGCCGACGTGGTGTCGATGCGCGTCTCCGACGGCGACAAGGTGACGATCGAGGGCCTTTGCCTCGAGGCGCTGTACACGCCCGGCCACACCGACGATTCCTATAGTTATTTAATGGGCGACCGCGTCTTCACCGGCGACACGCTGCTGATCCGCGGCACCGGCCGCACCGACTTCCAGAACGGCAGCGCGCGGGCGCAGTACGATTCGATCTTCAACCGCCTGCTGAAGCTGCCCGAGGAGACCATGGTGTTCCCCGCGCATGACTACAAGGGCGACACCGTCTCCACCATCGGCGAGGAGAAGCGCTACAATCCGCGGCTGCAGGTCAAATCGATCGACGACTATGTCGAGCTGATGAGCAACCTCAATTTGCCGAACCCGAAGCTGATGGACGTCGTGGTGCCCGCCAACATGCATGTCGGCCTGCACCAGGACGAACTCGCCAAGGAAGGTCTCTCCCTCAACGCGCGCGACGCCATCGCGAGTCTCGGCCGCCCCGATATCCTCCTGGTCGACTTGCGCGAGAGCGGCGAGCGGGCCAAGCACGGCACGCTCGCGGGCGCGCTGCACGCGCCCTATCCGGGGATTTGCGCCACCTTGCAGCCCGGCGGCATGCTGCGCGAAGTCGCGGCCGCAACCGGCCGCCGCGTCGTGTTCTTCTGTGCTTTCGGCGAGCGTTCGGCGATGGCGGTGGCTGCCGCGAAGAAGGCCGGACTGGTCAACACCGCTCATATCGAAGGCGGCATCGATGCGTGGAAGAAGGCTGGCGGTCCGGTGGTGATGGGATGATCCCGTAGCCCGGATGAAGCGCAGCGCAATCCGGGATCAGCCCATCCGCGGATTGAGTGGCCCCGGATTGCGCTTCGCTTCATCCGGGCTACAAGGTCACCGCGTCACTCGCTGCAACTCTTCCGTCAGCCGATCCAGCGCATCCGCCAGCATCACGCCGCCGCAGACGGTGAGCCGCTCGGGCAGCACGATGCGCTTGCTTTGCGGATAGAAGCGCTCCAGCGCCGGATGCAGCAGGAAGGCGCGACCGTCATCCTCGGCGCGGTCGCCGGCTTCCGACACCAGGATGAAATCCGGCCGCAGCTTTACGATCGCCTCCAGCGAAGCAAACCCGCCTGCGCCGACGCCAAGTTCGCCGGCGGCGTTGGCGAGGCCGGCTGCCGCCAGCAGCGAGCTGACCAGGCTATGGTCGCCTGAGACAAAACCGCGTCGCTCCAGCGGCAGCACACGGTAATGATGCGCGCTCGCCGCCGCCCGCGCGTGCGCGATCGCCGCATCGAGGCGCGCGATCGCGGCTTCCGCGCGATCGGGATGCTGCACCACATCGCCCATCGCGCGAATCTGCTCCTTCACTTCGTCCAGCGTGCGCGGCACCGTGAATTCGACGAGGTGCAGCCCGTTGGCTTTCAACAGGTCGCGGGTCGCGCGCTTGTCGAACAGGCTGACCACGACGAGGTCGGGCTTGAGCAGCAGCACATCCTCGGCCTCGCCGGACAGGCGCGGAAAATTTCGCGCCTTCTCGGCGGCCCAGGATTGCCAAGCATCGCGCGAGAAGCGGCTGAGGCCGATGATCTGGTCGGGGTCGGCCAGCGACAGCACGAGCTGGTCGCTGCAGACATTCATCGAGACGATGCGTGGTCCGGCGGCGGACGCGGCACCGGCAGAAATAAGCCACAGCAGAATCGCGACCATCACTCCACGATGAAGCGAAGCAAGATGGCCGCCACGCTGACGCTGAGCCCCCTCTCCCGCTTGCGGGGGAGGGTTGGGGCTGTCTCTTATACACATCTGACGCTGCCGACGACCATGG